>NZ_JBFUIX010000001.1:0-255802 GCF_056401635.1 Paenibacillus sp. P4_E11
ATTGTGTATGGTCTGGGGTTATATATAAAAAAAGCTCCTATCGGAGCAACTCGGTGAAGCGGGTTCGTCTTTAGCGGTAACTTTTTATGCCGAATCAGGATGCAACCTCTCGAAGTTTATACTTTCTGATTCTGTAAGCAAAGACAAAAAAGAGCGCCATTAACTGGCGCTCTTTTTTGTCTTTGCTTACCCTCTCCCGGTCTTCGCTAACATCTCTTCCGTTGCTACAAAAAATACGCCCATCACAAAAATAAGTACAGCCCCCGCAATGGTACCGATTCCAATCGGAATCATACTACTGTAATTGCTTCCGAAGAAGCCTATTGTGAATAGGACTATTCCTATTGTGAGTAGCGAAATACCAACAACCTTTACTGCATTCAGTAATGACGTTGTGTTTTTCATGTGAACACGCTCCCCTATGCTTTCCTYATACGCTATATTATTCACCATGTTCACAGAACCGTCAATGAATTTTATTAAAATGTACATATTTTCGGCTGGACATACTCTCGAAAGGCTTTCTTCGCCCTCAGAAACCCCAATCCCAACTTTTGTATTAAATGTTGATGAAGCATTGAATCCGGCAATTCTTTCCACTAAACTTAATACATATTGACAAAAAAGGTAGTCTAGGGAAGGTAGGAGTTCGATATGGCAGGAGAGGGAGGATTGGAAATCGGGAAGACGGTAGAGCTATTCCGCCGTTATGCTTATCTGGAGCATTGATGCGTTCGAACTCTAGCGGGGTGGTTTCTGAAGGCTCCCTCTTGGGAATTGAAGTTCCAGCTAGGCTACCAGTTGTTCTCGCATGCGGAACGGGCGGACGAACTGTACGGTCGATTAGAAGAATTACAGCCGTGTGGTGAGGGCAGTAGGGCTGACTTTGAGGCTGTCGATAACCTGTGGACATAAGAGTGTATAGTGAAAAAGAGGACCCCGGCGAGTTTTGGCTTGAACCTCCAAACCGCTTAATCCCTTATACAATCAAGGGAGGTTCAAACAAGATGTTTGAGCATTAGGGGTCCTTTTTCACTTGGAACGGCTGTTTCCACCTCAATCAACAATTAATCGACATCCTCTCTTTCCATTGCTATTGGCCCCTGTAGGCCGGATGCGAAATTATAGGAGGTTCCTCGTTGATCAAAAAAGTGATTCCCATTTTCATATCAACATGCGTGCTTTCAGTGATGACATTCACTGCTCTGGCGTCCGATTCCATCGAAGTTCAATTATTTCCGGTGACTATAATCAAGAATGGCGTCAAGAAGGACATACCGGCCGATTCACCGATCTTGAACTACAACGGCCAAGCTTACGCTCCCATTCGATTGATTGCTGAAGATACACCGGGTGAAGTTAGTTATGACGATAAATCGAAATCGATATATATCGATTCGGCGCCCGAAAGTTGGGGGAAATCCGTTATTCACTCTACCAAGGTGGAACAGGACTATGAAATTTCCATTCATTCGGCGAAAAAGGTGTATAAGCAGGGTGACTTGTTACAGATCTGGGGCGAGTTCAAGTATACGGGAGATACGCCTGTTACGTTAGATACTCCTTATCCGATTAGTTATTCCATAACCAATTCGGCTGGCAGGAAATATAATGAAGTTAGAACTCTGGCGCAAATTCCAACCGTGTTTAATTCTGGCGACACGACCTTATTAGGAAGTCCGCACCATCTGGTTACGATGTATCACATCTACGAAAGCGGAATTACCGATCCTATACAATTTTTTGAGCAAACCCCCCGTCCGCATGTACTAACTAAAGGAAATTATACGATTACATTGAAGGCATATTTTTTTGTAGAAAGCACTAACCCGGAGAAACGAACAAAAATCAACTTCAGCACTGAGATCCCTATTTCAGTTGAATAAACGCTAACAGGCCGTCCCTTTAGAGGACGGCCTGCCAGCTTCTTACTACCTTACCCTTCCAGCTGTGTAGAGGACTGCTTCTTGGAATGCACACTACTACCCAATTTCCCGGCGGCGAGCAATCCGACGATGATCACGATGATGACGGTCCACTTGAGTAAGCTGCTGTCCCCCATCCAGTCATGGATGAACGGCTCATCAACGATCATCTTCCCAGAAGTTAGAGCCAACACACCCGCTCCGATAAAGATCGCTGACGGGAATCGCTCCATGATTCGCAGTACGAACGTGCTGCCCCACACCATGATCGGCACGCTGATGATGAGTCCGGTAATAACGAGCCCATAGCTGCCGTGTGCAGCGCCTGCAACGGCCAATACATTGTCGATCCCCATGACGGCATCAGCAATGACAATCGTCCGTATCGCAGCTCCGAGCGAGGCTCCAGCCTTCACATTACTGTGGTCTTTCTGATCCACGAGCAGTTTGTAGGCGATCCATAGCAGGAACAATCCTCCCACCAGCAGCAAGCCGGGAATTTCCAGCAGCCACACAACGGCGAGTGTAGCCGCCGCCCGAATAACGACGGCTCCCACCGTCCCCCATATAATCGCTTTTTTCTGCTGTTGCTTAGGCAGATTCCTTGCCGCCATCCCAATTACGATCGCGTTGTCTCCAGCAAGCATCAGATCGATTAACACGATCATCGCAAGCGCCGACAACATCTCCATCGTCAACCATTCCATTGTTGCTACTCTCCCTTTGTTATGGATTATCGGCCGCTGGCCATTAAGCTCCAGGCAACRCAAAAGCGGCCCTCCCTAACGGTAAAGGCCGCTTTCCATGAACAAGGAAAGAGAGATACTACGCAGACCTTTACCGTTATGGCAAAGGTCTTGCTAACAACGAAACTCGTTGCCAACAAAGCCGGGGATGTCTTCTATCCCGTAATGACGACTTTGCTGTAGCAGCTACTCCCCTTTGATTCGATTGCTCTTATCGTAAAGGATATTGGACCAGGTTGTCAAGCAGACGTGCTGAGCAATTGTACCCATTTACTAATGTTGATCCTGAATCCATATAAGAATAAAATAAGAATATACACCTTGCACAGATAGAGAGAGCGTTAAAAGGGGGGCTAGTTCATCACTACTTGGTTAAAACAAACAACCTATAAACGCAAGCTGTTCCTATTCGTGCTGATGATGAGCATCGTGCCTGTTATCCTGTTAGGTATGTTCTCGTCGGTCTTCGCAGCCAAGATGGTGCAGCGGGAAGTCGACCACAACCACCAGATCATCCTAAGCCAAATCCAGTATCAAATCGATGGGTTCTTACAGACGCTCGAGAAAAATTCACTTCAACTAGCAACCAACGCCGTCATTGAAGAAGCTGTGAAGACAAGCCCGCAGCAAAATCTGGGCCTAATATTCGCGGGGATCGATACGATTCTTCGTCAACGGAGCTTATCCGATATTCCGTATGACATTTCCCTTATTTTCAATCAAAATCATAAGGTTTATTCAACACGGTACGGCTATCTCAATGAGTCCGAATTCGCCTACTACGATCTAGTCAAGAAGAGTAACATCAAGTACAACTCGGCGGTCGTCATCCCGCCTAACAGCAATCCGAATCAGAACGAACTGTTGCTGATTCGCCCTGTCCCGGCGTTCTACACCGACAACGCAGACGGGACAATTGTGCTGCATGTTGCCACGGACAAGCTGACCGGCTTGTTCAATAGGGTCCAACTGGGCGGGAACCGACAATTGCTCGTCATCGATGATAAGGGACAAATCGTCATGAGTTCCAATACAGAAGAGCTTGGAGCACGGCTCACGCCATCATCCGAGCTATACCGATTCTGGTCCAAGCCAGATGAC
The DNA here is from genome assembly GCF_056401635.1 of Paenibacillus sp. P4_E11. Taxonomy (NCBI): domain Bacteria; kingdom Bacillati; phylum Bacillota; class Bacilli; order Caryophanales; family Paenibacillaceae; genus Paenibacillus; species Paenibacillus sp. P4_E11. The sequence continues at coordinate 3,773 of NZ_JBFUIX010000001.1, forward strand.
AACACCGATCACATCACATTGAATGGCGTCTCTTACAGTCCGTCGGTGCAGAAGTCGTCTTTCAACAACTGGACATATATCGCCATGACGCCTATGAACGACTTAACCCGTCAGGCGCAATCGATTCAAGGGCTGACATGGATTGTCGTGGGCTCCCTGATCATCGTGTGGGTATTATTCTCGTTAATCGGCTCCAATCGACTATACTTTCCGATTCAGCGCATGCTGTACAAATTTTCCGGGGACACCAAATCATCACCCTCGAAGCAGGACGGCCTGCTAGCACTCGATTCGTTCATTCAACAGATGGTGAAGACGAACGAGAAGCTGAAGAGCGAGCTAAGCGAACAACTGCCGTATCTCAAGGAGACAGTATTCCAGCAACTGCTGAGAGGAGAAATGTCCGAGCAGGAAATACGTCGCAAAACCGAGCATTACGGTTTCCCGCTACAGGGCAACTGGTTCTATGTCTCCCTCGTCGATCTGGACCGATACGTCGTCTTCCAGCAACAATATCGCGAGCAGGACCGCTCCCTGATGATGTATGCACTGCGTAAGATGATAGAGGAAATATGCGAGGAGTCGTATTCCTGCATCACGCTCACCCCACTGTCAGGTCAGGTGGCCGTCATTATTGGCGTGGACAAAGCCGGAGAAGCTACCGATAGCGAGATGCTCCGGATAGCCGAACAATTCCGCTTAAAGGTGGAGGAGCTGTTTCACTTATCGGTGACGGTGTCGGTCAGCTCAGCCCACAAGGAATACCACAATATTAGCGAGGCTTACCAGGAAGCAACCGAACTGCTGGGCTATCGTCTCCTACTTGGACATAACGTTGTCATCTCCAAGCAGGCGATCGTGCCATCGGTGCGGCAGTCCGGCCAGTCGCTCGTTACCCGCCAGAAGCAAATCGTCAAGAGTTTGGCGACCGGCGATCTGGAGGAAGCTAAGGAGCATCTGGCACAAACGATTCAGTTCGTGCCGCAATATGTGCACAACTCTGAGACCGTACTTGGCCTGTTCGCCTACATGTTGGGGGAGATCGATATTTTGCTGCAAGAATGGGGCCAGAATTCCGACTCCTACTACCAGATCGATCTGTACAAAGAACTATATGCCATGACGTCCCTGCAAGAAGTGAAGCACTGGTTCGAAGAGACTGTATTTCCCACTGTAATCCGGGCATTAGAAGAAGCCAACCTGCCGAAGCAGACAAAGATCGTCCAGCAGGCGCGATTGTACATCCAAGACAACATGGAGAAAGACTTATCCCTGCAACAGGTCGCGGAAGCGGTTCGCGTGTCCCCTTCTCAGCTAAGCCGTTTTTTCAAGGATGAGACCTCCTGGGCATTCGGCGACTATCTCATTCACGTCCGCATGGAACAAGCGAAAGTATGGCTGAACCAAACCGACATGCCAATCAAGGAAATCGCCGAGCGCCTCCGCTATACATCAGTGACGAATTTCAATCGGATCTTCAAGCAAGTGACCGATATGCCACCAGGCCAATATCGCAAAAATATTCGCGGATGAACCTTCGACCGCTCAATCACCGAGCTCCTGCAAGAGGCTTGCGAACGTTGTCATGTATAAATCACTAGTAGAGCCGTCAGGATCAGCGACGTTATCCTGTGCGGCTATTATCGTGGTATCGGAAGGTCCCGGCCAATAAGGCAGGATACGGCCTTGACCGCCTTGGGCCAGGAGGTCCTGCACCAATGCAAAGGAGGATTCGGGCCGTGCTAGACGGACCCAGTCACCCAGAAGGGGTTGACCAGGCGCTGGTTCTGAGATCCGCAACTTCTGCGCCATAAGTGCCCGCCGATACGCTTGCACTTTCTTTGAATAGCCGAATTCGAGCTCCCGGTCGAACGAAGCGACAGATACGCTGCCGTCGAAGGTCATGCCCCTGCGTCGGATATGTGCAGTACCTACGAGTGACCACACATCGTCCACGATGATGGAGGTTGTACGGATAGACGCTTGGCGTCCAGGGAATCCGACCGGATGGAAGACTACGACGCGATCAGGAGCCAGCGATCGTAAGACTCCAACCGCTTCATTGCGCGCTTTATAATGTTGACGCGACCAACCTTTCCATTGATCAGCATAGTCGCTCAGGCGAGGCAAGCATAGGATCACCTTTAGATTAGGGTGTTCAAGAAGCGACTGCCGCAAGGCTTCGACCAAATCAACCTCGGAGGCTGTAGAGGCCCCATCAGGCCGGGCTGTACGTGCGAACTGGGGCGACTCGATGTAGATCAGCTCGCGTGCGTCATGGAAAGCGCGAAGCAGCGACCATTGTACATCCCGTAAGCCGTGCTTCGATATGAAGAACTCCCGCCGGATCTCCTGCTGTACGCGAGGCTCATTGTCGATCTCAATCTCTGGAGCATCCAGGCCGAGTCGATCTGCTGCCTTCTGCAGCATACCCTGTACCGATGTGCCAGCCGCAGGAGGCATCAGATCGCTGAGAAGCGATGTCTCCGCTGCGACCGCCACCGTTCGGAGGAGGGCCCCTGTACCCGTGTTGTTGTTGTTTGCCGAATTGTCCGGAATGTTGAAGTTATCGCCTAACAAAGCAATCACCCATCCTGGATTGAGACCGGCAGTCGATGGCCACGGAATCATCGGCTGAACCCGTCGAAGCGCGATGACTGCAGCATCGTAGGCAAGCGCCCCCGTGACGCGCACCCCAGGAGCGTGAACGTCGGGACCGGCCGGGTAACCAGGATTCCCTTGATCTTGCTTAGCAGACAGAGACTCGCCTGCCCACCGAGCGCCGCTCAGCACAGCCTCCCACAGCAAACTACCTTGCGGTGCCGCCCCGACTCCGGTTGTGCCTGTGACGATGATGGTCTCGAAGCGGGCCATCGTCGGTAATCGTGGAGACTGTCTGGGAGAAGGCTCTGAAGCAAGGTTGATAACTATATCCAGGAAGTTAGTAGGCTCCGGACCTGGAGGAAGGGGCGCAGGCAATGGGACACTGAACAGCGGAGAAGGTCCCAATCCTTGCATCCTCGGCAATAACACCCCCATCATGCCCGCCCCTGTGAAGGGTGTGACGGGCAGTGCAATGGGACCTTCAGCAACCTCGACGTTGACTGCCCCGAACAGCCGCCGCGGAGCACCTCTCGGCGTAATGACAATGTCGAGCGTGAGGACGGCTGGAGTCGGATGCGCTTGACCTTCAGCCAGATGAAATGGGTTCGGAAGGAATACGCTGGTCGGTCCCGCTCCTGCAATATTGGCACCGCCGTCACCCCGCACGAATGAAGGTTCAGCCGTGATTGCAGGAATCTCCACGAACTGCTGCGGATAGATTCGAACATGCGCTTCAGGCGGTGCCACTCCTGTAATCGTAACGACCACGTCTCTTGACGTACCGGAGACGAACGCAGCACTCAAGTTGCCCGAAGTCAGGCTTGCGGGGACCGTAGGTGTAGGTACCAGCTTCGGTGAAGGGAACGCTGGCCAATGCGCCGAGGCACCAGGCTTATCTGGAACGATCAGAGCTGGATCAAGCTGCATCGACACGGCAAGGACCATATCCTGGTCGGGGCGTTGCAGCACGCGCATACTCTCTGCTAGAGTATCGGGTCCGTCGACCAAGTAGTTGATGTCGATCTGATCACGAACGATCGGCTGCAGCTCGGGCGGGATGCGCCCGTCATCCATTTGCACCCCGAGAATGTGTTCACTAGTGCGATTCCCCAGCAAGTACCAATCCAGATCGACGACACAGATTCGGTAAAATGACCGCTGAAGTGTCACTCCCGCAGGAAGCTTCGGAAGGGTCAAAGGAGTCCGGCCCATAACGCCGCTCTCGGCCCATCCCCAGCGCAGACGATCGTCGTCTCCCGCTCTTGCCTGAATACGGTCACTCGCAGGAAGTTCGATCAGGCAACTGGCCGGAATATCAGCGATAAAGTTGCCTCCGCTGTCCACATGAGCCATCGTCGCATTCACCACCGCAGGTTGGAAGTTCGCTCCGTGTGGATTGACAAAATGAAGAAGCGTCGTGCTCGACAGTGAAGATATATGCTGGATCCCATTAGCATCATCTATTCGGCCAGGCGCTCCCGCTGGTTGCAGCGCACCGTTCCATTGGATGAGATTGGTGAACACCGAAGCGACATAGATCGGATCGATGATCAATCCGCGATTGTCATGAAAGGAGAACGTTCCTGTGACCGGAAGACCTGCATTGGCTTCAAAAAATTGATCGGTCTCGAAGTGCTCCGTGTTTCGTATTACCATGCAGGCCGGCACAGGTCTTACAGCAGGCTCGCCGAATCGGGCGAGCATCAGGTGCTCAAGCCGATGATATGCCTGCGGATGAAGGCGAAAGACGGCGCATGCCGACATCAGAGGCTGCCCATCAGCCCCTACGAACTGCGCCGGATTTTTGCCTCGCGCCAGTCTCAGCCTGACCTGATCTCCTGCGGAGAACGACTGTTTGGCATTGCCATCAAACCCTCGAACGACGGTGAATTGATGGTCTGAACGTGCTGTGCACGCAACCGTTTCCTGTTTGGACCCGGTATCGTTGGACAGCGTGAGGAGGACCGAACCTCCCCCCGTAGGTGTAGGGAATGCGTCAGCGCTGCCGGCCCGGAGCTTCAGTACGGTCGCATCCTCCGTCACATCCGCATCGAGCCTTCCAGTAGCAGGCGCGAACATGCCTTCGAACATCCCGCGAAACGGAGCACGCAGGACAGCCGAGCCTGCCAGCGTAAGAGAGGCCGAGTCATAATCGCCAATGTTGACGGGGGTCGAGCCCCAATGAGGGCTCAAGGCAATTCCGGCAAGTCCCAATGCGTCTAGTCCGTCATTCTGAAGAATCTGCTGCGCCGCTCCCGGTGTGAGGGTGTACACTTGAATCGGGTTCACAACGTCACCTCACTTCGATTGTTTTTTGATCCGCTCGTCCGTCAGGCGATGCGAGATGTACGATGAATTGCTTGACCGGTATACTGCAGAATGCAGAAAAACCGGCGCCCCTCCGGAGCAGTTGAAGCGAATCACCTCTTGAACCACCAGAACCCGGCCTACCCGTGGGAATATCCGACAAGCGCATGGCGATCCTAATCGGACGAAGTGGGGCAGGTCGAATTGCTGTCAAGGTCAGCATATAGAAGCCTAAACTCTCGTTATTCGCCCCTACGGCACTCGTCCATTCCAACAGAGTACCCGGTGGGATGATTCGCTTCGTCACTCTCAAGTTACTCACATCCGGCACCGGAAGTATCGGACCGGAGGCTATATGGATAAGCCGTTCACTTGTGCGGCCCAAAGGATCCGTCATCTGAATCAGCACATCTATGGCGTCATTCTCGGATAGCCGCCGGATAAGCGCGGAGTACTCGTAGTGGGGCTGTGAAAGGTCCCTTTCTACCCAAACGCCTGAACCTGCTACCGGTTTGCTGGTGGGCAGCACGACTAAACTGCTGCTCAGGTCGATTAGAGGAGTCGCCCCTCTTGCTGTAGCCTGGACCTTAAGAGAGTGATGTCCGAGAGGTGTATGGTGAACCGGCGCGCTGCTGGTCCACTTTAAGATAACGTCGCTGATCGAGCCTCCTCCCGGCCAGCCTACAAGGACAGCGGACAAGTCTGGAGGTGTCGAGGGCGGCACGATGATCCATGCAGCCGCGCTTCCAAGCGACCGGCCTTGCAGGTAACCGCGGAGCGGATCCGCGTCGCACCAAGCCGCTGCACGATACCATACCCGCTTCCAGGATCCATTGGGACTGTCGAAGCCGATAACGGTCTCGATGTTCGAACCATAGCTATCCGTCTGCTGTGTAACCGTCCAGCTCCCTCCGCTTCCTGTAATGGAGGCAATTGCAGGTCCCATCGTATCGAGTTCTCTAGCTGCATCGTCTACCCGTACGCGAAACAGCTCCACCTTTCTCACGCGCGGACCCGGCCGTGCCCCGACCAGAATTCGCACACGGTTTACGGGCGGTTCTACCGTATCGTCGAGATAGGGCTGCACTTCTATTGTAGGCGGTGCCGGCCTCATGATCCGTGGTGCGGCAATCGCGGTCAGCTGCTTGTGCGCATCTGCGCCTGAGGGCCATTCAGACTCCACTTGCCCGGCATTGACGGCGATCACGGCATACACGTGAATGACCGTCGAACCCTTCGGAAGCGTGACGTCGATACTGGTTTCCGTGATCGGCCGATCATTTCGACGGGTGAACTCTCGACGGGAAGGAATGGCATCGAACAGTCGCTGGATAACATCGAGACGTTCACTCAGTGTGGCCGTTGGCCCAGGCTCCCTCCTGCCATTTGCGAGCAACAGCTTGGATTCCGTTGACTCGTAGATGAAGTAACCGACAGCATTGGCTGATGCGGTCCATGACAGACGGGCATGACATTCGCCATTGGCATCTGGCAGACTGGCAAGACTGACAGTCGGCACCTCCACCCTCGGCGGACGCGGGTCCGACACGGCGATGATACTCGCTTCCTTGGACCAGGAACCGTATCGCTTCGGGGGGATACGCTCCTGGCCGATGGCCCACAACGCTAAGCCGATATGGCCGGTGGACCAGAATTCGAGGTCAACATTGGAGATCTCTACCCGATAACGTCGAGTGTCAACGCCCTGCTGGGGACCGAAGCCCACGATCCGCTCGCCGTCATCCGAGAGACCGACGAATGTCGCGCCTATCGCACTTGGCACGTCACCTGTGAATGTGATCTCAAGCGGTCCTTGTGCCCCTCCGATCGTATGTTGCAGTCCGAGTGGAACCGTCAGGTCCGGCGGCAGGTCTCCGCGATGAACGGCCGCATACAGTCGACCGACAAAGATGATCTTCTCCGGCCTGCGGATACGCCAATCCCATAAAAACTCGATGATTAGAGAGGAATCTCTGCATATTGGATCCTCTGCACCAGTTGGACTGGCATGCAGAGCTGCTGTGACGATTCTCACGTCCTCGACTGGAGGTTGGCCGACGGCCGTATCCACCGTTCCCCAACCGCTCCATTGTCCCCAGATGTCCTGCTGACATATCCCATAACGAAGACTCCGGCTGCCTGGTACAGCAGGGATCGTCCATTCTCGATCTACGGCGGCCACTCGCGTCCAATCCGGAGGGAGAGGGTCAGGTACGGCTCTGTTGATCATTAAATATCGATATCCGCCGCTTCTGCGGTCGTTCATCAGGGGAAGAACCGGCTCATCAGGCGACAGGCTCTTACGAACAAATGCAAAGGTGCGAGGCCGAAACAGCTCGATATCGACCGGCCGATCCCAACTAACCTTGACAGAGCTGCGCCAGTCGGTGTCCGCCGTAAGCGGTCGCAAATATCCCATCATGTCTGCCTCAAGATTCGCCGGCATCGGCGTGTCAATGGGATATTCAGGCGAAGGCACAAATGCAGCCATCTCGTAGGGAGCCACTCCGGTACCATCCAGTCCTCTTTCCCAGCGTGCCGTAATCATGTAATCGTAGCTCTGACTGTTTCCCGGATCCGGTCGGTCGCGATTGTGTCCGTCCAGTTCTACCTGATACGCGGTGCCAAATCCGAGCGCGAGCGCGAGACAGGGATCGGTCCCTCCAGCCATCAGCATCGCCGGTAACGGCGCGACTTGCGTTGACCTACCGGCGCCGCTCATCTGCTTACCAGAAGTGTTAATCGGCGGCGGCAGCCATACAGGTATCCGGATTTCGTTCTGCTGATCTGGGGGGTGTTGAAGCACGAGCTTGAGATTATCGAGAACATCCGTCTTAACCTCCGCCGTCACGAGCGCGGCAAAGTCTGGCGGAATCCAGGCAGGCACGGGTTCGCCTGTCGGCAGATTCGGTGCCCATCCCACCTGCGGAGCACCCCGCTCTAGGCGCTGTACAGCGGCATCCTGCGGGGATAGAAGCGCTCCGACCATACCTTGGTCAATGGAATGATTGTCGATGCCGTTCCACTCCTGTCTAGGAACGGGCAATCCCACGATCTCATATGGCTTCCATCGGGCTTCTTCTGTATTCCATTTCTCGAGGGCAATCCCCCGCACACCAGTTATTTGCAGCCCGTCTGATACAATAAGTCCGTCTATATATGAGGCCTTCAGAGTTACAGTTGAGGTTCCACCAGCTACCTCATTTATGACCACTGCACTCGATATGTCAGGTGCGCCGGTGTATGCATAGATCGTTCCGCCTGATATAGGAGCCGTGATACCGACAGATACTTCCGCCATCGGTCCTTCCTTCCAAGTCACCATTGTTTTGTTAAACAGCCATATTGGTCTTTCCATCTTGTAGTTGAGCGCTGTGGACAAACTCGGTAACCCCTTGTACCTCCTCCATACGATGAAGGGCTCTGTCGGCATACCGAGTTTACTGCTGATCATCCATCGGAGCTGATGTGTATACCGCGATTTGCCCCTATAACGTAAAGTGTGCTTGCGGGCGATGACAGCCCAGTCCAAAAGCGCGCCTTCGGCCATGAATAATGCTGGATTAATAATGTAGGGCATGTCAGTCCACCTCCTCCCATGGAGCACTGATTAGGATAAGCTCCGCTATCGTTGCATACTGATCCGTTGCACCGGCCCCATCGAGATAGGGCTCAGGCTGCGCGATTCGCCGGAGTGCAAGCTTTAATCGTTTTCCACGAGAATTTGCCTTCAGTATGACAAGTGCCCGTTGGCCTCCCGGGGCGGCGATGATTTGTTGGACGATCGGCTCGCCGCCTGACTGCTCATCTGGTGCAAGCCACGTAACCAGCTTCATCTCGTAACGCTTAGCTCCCTCTGGCGATGCATCTATCCGTTCATAGGGGAGCATGCGCCTCCGCCATAGCGGTTCGGACGCATCGATCATGATCGCGACAGGCTGCGGCGTCTCCAATGTTTCCCAGAAAACCACGAGTTGGGGATGATCCGGTAATTCCAGCGGCTCAAGACCTGCCTCAATGATCTTGGTATCGAACTCGTTCCCTTCGGGTTGACGGGCAGCGAAGAACGTTCCTATCGCTTGGAGAGCACCTACGTTGGCTGAGCGATGTTTTACCCGAGCCGCGATGAACGATTGCGCAAATGCGTCAAGCGTGCGGAACCCGCCGGTACTAAAGGAACGCCGCCAGATCGACTGTCCTATAGCCCCTTCAGGCGCATCCTGATCTGTCATCTCTACATCCATGATGTAGTCTGTATATAACTCCATTGGAATTGGGATATGGACCATGGAATGTCGATCTCGTGTGTGGTTGACCGGAACACAAGAGTGTTCGAGCAATTTCTCCAGCGCTTCCTCGAACGGATCGAGGATGCTCTTTGCCACCGGTATGACATTGTCCTTGGTTAATACAAGCGGGTGCGGCAAAGTCAGCTTGGATGGAATCGGCCTAAATGACGATGCCCTCAACCTAACCTGCAATCGTTTCCCATAGGTCTCGAAGAGATGGACAACTTGCGGTGTTGCGAACACCAGTCGAAGCTCGCTCTCACTGAAGAAGTGTGTCTCGCCTTCGTCCGGCATGCTGGCCAACATCCAGGGGTCAAGGCGCGAAGGCGGCTCGGCATCCGTGCGGAACCAGAACTTCTGCGTCTGGTCTATCAGCGATACATGATCCACCGGCGAACTGCCCTCTGGCCGTCTTTCCCGCTCTCCATCCCAAGTAATAGTTACACAATATGTCGTATCTTTCTCGAGCAGCGCCAAATTGACCGCATCAGAACTCAAGACTGAACCAACGATTCCTTGCTTCTTCCCTTGTTCCTTGTGGTCGAAGTCACTGCGCAAGTATTCAGCATGACTTTGTGATTCTATCGCTGCCACATAGAAGGGCCGAGCCGTTATCTCTTGCAGATCATTCCTATCCAGGTCACTAAGACCGATCTGAATACGGTCGCCGTCTGCTTGGCCTTTAACTGTCACAAGCACGCCAACGTAGCCCCACTTCTTGAGGAATTTCTCGTGCTGGTTAATTCGATAGAGGTCCGAGTACCACGGCCCCTTCGCATCGGTCCATTTTGCCGGCAATGGGTTGCCCGTTGTTATCAGATCAGCATCGGTAACGACACTTGAGCTTACTATATCCTCATCTCCGTTGGTAACGATTACATGCAGCATATGCTTCACGAGTACGATACGAGGAACGAACAGGTAGAAAGTGGTGTACATGGCTACACCCGTATGAAACATGACGGCATCGACTAGCGGCCCAGGTGTATATCTTCCTGATTTCAATTCCGTTTGAATGTAATGATCGCGCACTGTATCAGGTGCTGTCGCAAATCTCCAGTAGTCTTCCAACACCGGCGCTGCCAGCACCCGACTTTGACAGCTGCGCGTCCTTGTACGGGAAGGCTCACTTGTTCCGGCCGGCACATGCATAGCCATGAGCTCGGCACGAGTAACTGGAGTTCCCTTCTTAATCAGTCGCAGCACTTCCGAAGTCCCAAGCCATTGCGGCTGCCCCTGCTCCACCTTCTTGATTCCCCGCGCCACGCCGATCACATCGATCGGTAATCGTCCCTCTGATGATTCCCTCCTCATCACAGATCGGCCGGTTGGCGGGCAATTCACCGGGGTTCCTTGCACCTCGGCCGGCACGACGCTGCGCAGCTGATCGAGCTTTCGATCTCCGCACCGCCATCGTTCAACGACTTTCATCTCCAAACCTGGCGCAGAGGAGCGGTGCGTTCCCAATGGATCGGGCCACGCCTTGCCGTCCAGCCGCCAACCGTAAGGGGTGGGACCCAGTGCTTCCTGAAGGAAGGTCCACAACACCGATGCAGGGGGAGCAACGGGCAAACAAATCGTGCCCCAGTAACTCTTAACCCATTCCTCCAGATGCTTGCTGTATGTCAATGCCTTAGGAGTCGCATCGGGAATCCAGCTGAGCAGCGCCAGCTGCGCTTCAAATGCATTAGACCCGGATTTCGGCGCCCACCAAGTTGCCGGAGCTGCTCCTGCCGATATACCGCCTGACAATTCCACACTCTTGAGCGTGTATTTGTAGTACATGTCCCCGTTGCCGACCCAACCGTCAAACGGTGAGTTCGATGCGAACGGCGTTCCCTTCAGATCCTCATGCTTGAATTGCACACCATCGTGCAGCGGTGCCGCTGTCATGAGTATGACCGGTATTGCATCGATAGGCACAACCGGCATATCGTTCACGTCAGGCTCCGTTGAAGACGCGTTGCCGTTACCGATACCGCTGTCGATCGGCCGATCCACACCGGTGCCGACTACAAGCGCAGGAGAACGGCTGATGAGCTTCAGCCCCTTCGCGAGCGATGGCGGGTCGGGGATGTGAACCGAATCTTCGCCCAGTTCGAAATGTACAGATCCCGAGATGGTGAAGAACAGAAACTCGACCTCACCTTTAATTTCGCCAGCAATACGGGAGACGTCGTGACCGTCACCATCCTCCCCTATGTCGACTTGGAGGCTCGCCGAGGCGCTTATACTGACAATCCACAAATGGAGCTCTCCACGAACGTAAAGAATGCCAGAGAATCGAAACGGATCAAAGCCAATGATTGCATCAAACCCTGCTGCGAGCTCCGCGTAAAGACCGAGGGGCTTCGAACCCCAGATAAATGCAACGTGAAGCCCGGTAGCGACGGAGAATCCGGTCACAGCGGGAAGCACCGGATGTCCACTGATTCCATTGCCAGAAATCATTAAGTAGCCTGTTCCTTCGAAAACCTCGAGAATATCGACATGTATCATATCATCGAACTTGCCGAGGTAGAGATGCCAGTCGGAAATATCATTAAAATTGAAAAAGGCTTCGACCGGTATCCGGATTTTGATGAGCATCTTAATCTCATACTCGGCACTGATCCCGATCACAAGTGTGCCACGACCCATATCAAGGTCAATAACGGCGAACAGTGACCCTTCCGCAGGTCCGACACGCCCCGGCATCTCCATTAATAGATTGGCTTTCATCATCAGCAACAAACGCGGACCCGGCAGCTCCAACATGAGCATGCCCTTCATATTGAAGATAACGCTGGATCCCATCGTGCCGAGCAGTGCGCCCAAACCGAGGGCCCAACTGCCAGTATGGCCTTTCCAGAAGGCAGGATTGCCTGCATTTCCGCCAGTCGCTTTCAACCAAGCTAGAGCAGGGGCTTCATTAGCCGGTAAACCGCTTTCATCTCTCATATAGTGCATTGCGAATAGGCCGAGGAAACCGTAAATGCCAAGACCTGAAGCTCCGAGCGGAATGGCCACCGGGAATTCCACATCCAACGAGACCAGAACGGCGGTAGGCGGTATTTCTTTGACAGCGATGCTCGCGGCTACGCGCACTTTCACCGGAAGGATCGTAATGTCGATACTGCCCTTGATCTCATCTTCGCTTAGCTCGAGGTAGCCTCGGCCTCGAACGGCTCCCGGAATGTCTACTCCGACACCGAAGGCGGTCAAAGACAGTGTTGGAGGATTAGAGTCAACCTGCGCTCGCACCTTGGCCCGATCGATCGAGATGACACCGAGATCGATCGCGAACCCGAGATCAATCTCGAAGATCAGCGGATTATTCCGAGCGACTCTCGCACCTAGAACTTGTAAGATGTTTCCTAGGGGAGCAGCTACTTCGACTGCTCCCGGCTTAGAAACATCAATGGTGTACCCTTTCGACGAATCAAATATCGGCCGAAACTGAAAGGCGGATTCTCCAGGGGGTGACCCGAAAAGGATACCGATCGCCTTGTAACGAATCGCAAGAGGAGCCTCTCGTTTAATCTTGACGAGTCCGAGCAGGTCCATTGATAAGGCCGTTTCGATATCAAGAAGCAGCGCCGTTGACCAGTCACCGTTGCCGTTCGCGATCACCTTGAATTCGCCGCCGTACCAGATGATGCGCTCCGTACGGAACCACTCGGTAGCAGCGATTCCCGCAATAACTCCAAACCCTGCTGCCGATACGGGCATCTGGACGAGTGCACCTTCGTTCGCCAGAGCTCCTGTCAACTCTGACAATAGCGGCAAGAAGACGAACGACAACCCCAAAAAGTTCAGCCCGTAATGAGAAGGGCCGGGATCAGGCGGATCATCGGGTCGTGTTCCTAGTAACGCCAGTCCATCTCGATCCGCCGGATCAGCTCCGAGATAACCTGTGACAGTGACCGTGTCGGTCGCATCGTCGATCTGAACCACGACGCGTACGTCGATCAATCCGTCTGCCGGGTTTTGGCTGCCAAGGCCTTGCCACTTCGGTATCGACGCAGTTGGACCTGCGCCTGCCTGCATTCGCTTTTCTGCTGCGGTCTGATAGTCAAACTTGCCGAATACCTCGCAAGCGACGAATTGATTACGGACGATGCGGACCTTGGCCCCCAGACGATGGAACCAGGAAGGAGGTTCAGGCGGCATACCGGCCGGTATGGGGTCATTCACCGGAATCGGCGTCGGCCCAGGAGGCGGATCCGCCTGCCTTCTAGTCACGGTTCCTTCTGTAACAGTTCCGACCGTCGTTATGGCATCCCATGATGCTACCGCCTTCCAGAAGTTTCGGCGGGTTTCCAGTTCGGTTCCCTGGGTAGTCCAGTTCGTCATGTTAGCTGCAGGGGCCGGAACAAATTCGTAGCTGCTTCCTAAGCTTTCAATCATGGCACGCAACCCGTCTGCGCGACGCTGCGCAAGCAGCGTGTTGTACGTACGTGTCTGTGTTGAATCCGGACCTTCAAAGCTTGCGTAACCCTCGATCTTGATCTGAGAATGTGGAGGAATGCTTTCAAGTATGCCTCGCAATGCACTGAGAGAGTCGGTGCCTGCGGTCCACGGTGTCGTAAGGCCTTGGTCCGGCGCTGGCGCCGTACGAGAATTGGCTTTGTTACTAGCATACTCAGGTCCCTCTGTCGACAAAGGATGATCATAGCGATAGAATGCTGTGAACTTATCCACGCCGGCTGAGCCGGGAAGCTCCGCCTTGACACTTACGTTGGCTCCTGAAGCAACATCCACTGTTATCGTGGCGCTTGAGCCTGCCGGTAAACCATTAATCGTCCACGTAGGTATTCCAGGCGCATCCAGTCCGATAACTGCCGTTGCAGCTGTTTCGCTGATCAGACGCAGGCGTGGAGAGTTTACGCTCACAGCCCCTTGTTTGACCGACGTCGTCTTCAGTTCGGCCGGCGTATACGGTTTTGGCAGCTGCAACTCTCCGGGAGGAAGCGTTGCCGAGATCGGCATACGGGTGATCGTAATATCCAGGGTAGCGTCCTTCGGTGTCCCGCTGCTGTCCTTCACTTTCAGAACGACATTACGTTGAATGGTGTTTCCCGATAGATCGATATTGTGTTCTCGACCGTTCTGCAATACGCCGTCAATCGTAGCCGATGCTGTAAACGGGGTTCGTCCGCCGTCTACGTCTATAATCATCCGAGTGTGCTCCGGTAGTTGAACCGTTGCGTTCTTATCACTTTTACGTGAAATCCCATAGCACTTACCTGTTACATCGTAGAATCGGGCACCCAGAATCAAATTGCCAGCGCCTTGATTGAGTACCTGCAGTTCGAAGTCACCGGTTACGCCGGCAGACGGACCAAAACCGATAAGCAAATTTTGAGCGCCGCCATCTACTGCCAGGTCCCGGGCTCCATGGGGGGCGACGAACAAACGAATCTCCGGTAAATATAAACCTTTCCAGGATTCATCATATCCGAATTGTGCCAAAATATCAGGAGGTGTAAATCCGTCGGATAAGTCGAGAACAGCGGAACGGAATCCAATTCCGACAATATCCGAATCGCCTATAAACGCATATGGAGGCTGCATCGTGATCAACTCGGCCACGGAGTGATCGCCCGGATCATCAAGACCGGAAGCGCCGGCCGATAGTAATGTGGCGGTAAGCGGGTCGTTTACGCCGGAGCCTTGGGCAAGACGAGCTTTTATCCTCGGCAGTGTGAACTTCACTTCAGAATTTTGCGGATCCGGAACCAGCTGCCCATCTGCTCCGCGCTTAGCACCGCGTAGGAATGGCGGTCGAAGGACAACCGCGGTGAGCATGATATCAAGCGTGAACTCCGTATTCGGAAAGTCCGAAACCGCTCCTGCACCGTACGCGGTTAGAACAGCGGACTCGTCCGAAAATTCCGGTTTCCCAGCTAGACCGGTAACGGCTTGAGCAACCTTTTGAGATGGAATACGAGGGGCCGTTAGCTGAAATTCAATCTTTGAATCTCGAATATCTATCCAGGGATTTCGTCGGCCAGGATCGTTAAGCGGATGACCTTCCACATTTTCTGATTCGATCCCAAAGCGCATGTTGTCCAGATCCAAAAAAGGGCTAATACTCCCTAGAAAGCTAGCCCTTCCTCGAATGACTACACCTTCATTGCTAATTGAGGTCTCGTGTTCTTCAACAGCAAGAGCTGCAAGCGCGGGGTGCCACAGGCCAAATCCAGATCCCCGAAGAACGTACGGAATCATAAGATCGATCAAGGATAAATCGGACATTATATAACCTCCATTGGCACAATATCGATCAACCAGTCTTCCGTCTGTTCGCACATGTCAATTCCTTAATTATCCAATTTGCGACAGTGTCTTTGAATAGGTCGCGATAACTAATTATGATTCGACATTTCCTCGATTCGCCAGGATTCTTCATCCTCTATGGACACACCCCATTTTTCTAATACACACATATCGCCCCAAACCCTTACAGCTCCCGGTATTCCGGGGGCTGTTTATCTTTTCATGCGAATCGTTATCTTCTGCAAACCCGCTTGGGGCAAGTGATAATTGCCCTGCAATGCACAATATGGAACAATTCTTCCTAACAGCATATCGATGTGAAGACAATCTCCAGAATGCCGGTAATCGGTTTCACAAGAGGTTCACAAGATCAGACAGAGATGGGGTTAGACCAATGGAATTGGTTACAAAGAAAAAGAACACGTTCGGACAACGCGTATGGCGAGACCGATACTTGCTGCTAATCGCGCTGCCGGGTATCGCTTACTTCATCCTCTATAAGTACGTTCCGATGTTCGGGCTCGTACTGGCGTTCAACGATTACAACCCTTTTCGCGGCATGTTCAGCAGCCCTTGGGTTGGGTTCAAGAACTTCAAAGAAATATTCGAGAACAAAGAAGTCATTGGCGTCCTGTGGAATACGCTCAGCATCTCCTTGCTGCAGGTTGTATTTGCTTTCCCGGCACCAATCCTGCTCGCCTTGATGCTGAATGAAGTGCGCAGCAACTTCTATAAGAGAATCGTGCAATCGCTCATTTACTTGCCACACTTCCTGTCCTGGGTCGTCGTGGTCGGCATCTGCGTCATCTTCCTCCGTGGAGAAGGTCTGGTCAATCACTTCCTGAAAGACGTGCTCGGCATGCAAGCGATTCCGTGGCTGACCGATCCAGCATTCTTCAAGCCGCTGCTCATCGGGCAAGTGATCTGGAAGGAAATCGGCTGGGGCACGATTATATTCCTGGCAGCTCTGGCAGGGGTCAACCCACAGCTCTATGAAGCCGCCATTGTAGACGGCGCAGGCCGTTGGCGTCAAATCTGGCACATCACCTTGCCCGCGATTCGCAGCACGATTATCATTCTGCTCATACTTCGCTTAGGCAACGTCATGGACGTCGGCTTCGAGCAAATATTCCTGATGCTGAACCCGTTCAATCGCGACGTCGGCGAAGTGCTGGATACGTATGTGTTCCAACGAGGGATCGTACAGTCGGACTATAGCTTCGCTACCGCCGTAGGTTTGTTCAAAGGGTTCGTGGGGTTAATTCTGGTGCTGGCCGCCAACTTTCTAGCTAAACGTTTCGGTGAGGAGGGCATTTACTAATGAACACATCTGCGAAGAAATCATCCTTCTCGCTATTCTCCTTCGTGAACTATAGCTTGCTGTTCGTCATTGCTTGTATCATGGTATTCCCGTTCCTATACGTCATTAGCGTATCGTTCTCGTCGTACACCGACTTCTTGCAGAGCAGCTTCCTGTTCTTTCCCAAGCAATGGGTGATGACGGCATACGAGTATATATTCGGCTCAGCCTCCTTCTTGAAGTCCATCGGGACGACGATGAAGATCACGTTAATCGGTACGTTCGTCAACTTGCTCTTCACGGCTACACTCGCCTATGCGTTATCCAGACCGGTCGTCGGGCAAAAAGCGATGATGCTGCTAGTGTTGTTCACCCTGTTGTTCACCGCAGGTATGATCCCAACCTATCTGGTCGTCAAGGAAACCGGGCTGTTGAATACATTCTGGGCGCTCATTCTGCCTGTAGCGATCAGTCCTTATAATCTGATCGTCATGCGTCAGTTTTTCAAGGGCATTCCACAGGAGTTGAACGAAGCGGCTACGATCGATGGTGCGAACGATATCCAGACGTTCCTGCGTATCATCCTGCCGCTGTCCAAGCCTTCGCTCGCCGCCTTCGGCCTGTTCTATGCGGTAGCGCATTGGAACAACTACTTCACCGGCGTCTTGTACTTGAACAATCCTGCGGATTGGCCCGTTCAGGTCGTGCTGCGTCAGATGGTCGTCATCAACGAGCCGAATACGGCTCTGGGGCAGCTGTCCGAACACGCACCTCCTGCAGAAACCGTGCAGATGGCGGCCATCATGGTTGCTACGTTACCGATCTTGATCGTCTATCCATTTCTGCAAAAGCATTTCGCGAAAGGGGTGATGCTCGGATCGGTGAAAGGGTAAGACGTTCGCCGCACAGGAACACGCTGGCTTTTATGAAATTGGCTTCTAATGTGGTAAGTTAAAAATGGAGGGGAATCGTCAATGCGTTTCAAAAAAATCGCAACATCGTCCGCCGTAGTTTTATTGTCAGCTAGCATGCTGGCCGCCTGTTCTAGTGGAACCGGCACCAAGAAGGAAGACCCTACGCCCACGCCTGGACAGCAACAAGGGGCCAAAACAGATGATAAGTCCAAAAAATTCACCGTCACTTCAATCGACTACCGGTACGCCGGTAACGTCCCTCCCGCCAGCGGCAAAGGGATTGAGCTGATTAATGAGAAATTCAATATCAACTTCAAACCACAGATGGTCGTCGTAAGCGACTACTTGCAGAAATTAAGTGCCGTCGTAGCTTCCGGAGAGCTTCCCGACATCATTACCCTGGAGAATCATCAGGATGCGAATTACACCAAATGGGCGAAGCAAGGTGCGTTCCTGCCGCTAGACGAGTTCATGAGCAAGTACGACAGCTTCAAGCTGATCCCGGACAACATCAAGAAGTCCGTGATGGTCGATGGGAAGATGTACGGGATTCCAAGATATTCGGCGGTCAACTATGCGCTCACTCCGATGATTCGTAAAGACTGGCTCGATAACCTGGGCTTGAAGATGCCGACGAGCTATGAGGAATTGAAGCAGGTAGCGCTCGCTTTTACCAAGAACGATCCGGACAAGAACGGCAAGAACGACACCTACGGCTTGGCCATGTCGTCCAACATCAACCCGCCTTATTCCATGGGTGCATACTGGGACTTCTTATCCTGGTATCACAAGGATACAGAAGGCAACGTCGTACCGGGTATCATTACCGAGACGCGCAAAGAGCTGTTAATGTGGCTTGCTGATCTGTACAAACAAGGGGCAGCCACCCCGGATTTCGCCGTATTGAACTGGGGCCAGACGAACAACGAATTCTACGGCGGCAAAGCCGGTATATTCATCGGTAC
Source organism: Paenibacillus sp. P4_E11 (assembly GCF_056401635.1). Lineage (NCBI taxonomy): Bacteria > Bacillati > Bacillota > Bacilli > Caryophanales > Paenibacillaceae > Paenibacillus > Paenibacillus sp. P4_E11. The sequence goes on from NZ_JBFUIX010000001.1 coordinate 22,413, forward strand.
GCCGAGAGGTATGAACGAATCGTTCTCCCAAGCTCTATCCGACATCGCGCCGAAAGCTATATTGGAGCCGATCCCGCCATTCAAAGCGCCTGACGGTTCGCAAGGTTACGCATCCGGTCAAGGGTTCTCCGGCATTACACTGCTGAACGCGAAGCTGGCCAAAGACCCTGAGAAGCTGCAACGCATTCTGGAATTCCTTGATTATGGACGCAAGTTCTATCCGTTCGACCAACGGAATGCAAGCAATAAGGATTTTGATTGGATCAACGGTAAGGAAAATTCCGGGTACAAGATCGAGAACAGTCAGTTGAAATTGGAAAGCGGAGAAAAAGGACTTAAGCCGATTGACTACTACCCGGATAGCTCCGGATGGGCGCCAAGTGACGCTGCCAATGAATTCTCGAAAAACTATAAGGTGCCGATTCTGAAGTCCGCAGCTCAACTGTTCGAGAAAATGCATACTGACACAAAGCATTACTTCAACCCTGTGAACGCCGTCTTCTCGGAAACCCGCCTCTCCAAGGAAGCGGATCTGTGGAAGTACATGTACGAAGAGCAGACGAAGATGATCTACGGCCAACGTCCGTTCACTGATTGGGATAAACTCGTGAAGGAATGGAAGGATAAAGGCGGTGCTCAGATGATCAAGGAAGTTAACGATGGTCTGAAGGCAGCCAACATCAAGGGCGAGTGGAAGTAAGAATGAAGTTATGAGTCTGTCCGACTCAAGCAAATCCGTGAATATGTATTCATTCCTGCGGTTATTGCGGGAAAGGGAAGGCACTCCACCGCTGTTGAAATTCAAATTGTTTTTAATTAATGTTGTGGTTACAATTGGATTTCAAAGGCGGCCGTAAACTCTACGTACCATCCCCTTTCCCTCCATAATCCCTATGAATAAATATTCACGAAAATCAGATCGTCGGACAGACTCCTAAGTTAGAAGAAAGCAAGAAAGGCCACCCGACGATGTGCCGGGTGGCCCTCTTTTCACTCAGCGGTCTTTCACGCCGAAGACATTAACTTCAGCTGCTAATAGCTGGGGATTTGCGAACATACGTCGTCTCCTGGGCTTGCTGCAGGAAGAACGCCGCCAGATCGGCTCGTGACAGGCCGCTGCCTAGTCCTTTGTGGCCAAGATAGCCGACCTTTACTCGCTCACTTCCAGCCTTGTTAGTCAGCAGCGGAACGCGCACGATGGTCCAATCCAACCCGGACGTGCGCACGGCTTCACCGATTCTTCGAATCTCGTCATAGGCCGGGCGGATGAACGTCTTCACCGTGAATACCATGAAGCGGTACTTGAGATCGAAGCGATCCGCAGGGTCTGGGACGCTTGCTGTAGCCAAGGCTACTAGTCTTCGGACGCCGTTTTTCTTCATTGCGGCGATAATGTGCTGCGTCCCTGTACTCAGAGGTGCTCCTTTAATTTTCCCCGCAGGTCCTAACAAGCTGATCACTGCATCTGCCCCGCATACGGTGCACTCGATGGCCGACACATCGGCTAGCGTTCCTGCCACGATTGTCAGTCGATCATCCTGCATATGTGCCAGCTTGCCGGGATCGCGCGCGAATGCGGTAATCTGATGGCCTTGCTGCAGCGCTTGCTGGATCAACAGACGACCCGAAGCACCTGTTCCGCCGAAGATGGCAATGATCATTTCCCCGCTCCTTCTAGCTTATATGCCTATCTATAAAACGGTTAGAGGATGTTCATCGTTCCACGCTGTCTGCAGGGCTTGGAGAAACACTACACTTGCCTGTGCGCCAGATATTCCGTACTTGCGATTAATGACGTAGAACGGTACTCCATTGGCCCCCAAGCTGCTCGCCTCACGGCCTTCGGCCTGCACCTCTGCAGTGAATTGGGTCCCTTCCAGCATCTCAACCGCCAGCCCGCGATCCAGTCCTGCCTCTTCAGCAAGCCCGGCAAGGGTGTCATGATCTCCAATGTGCTTGGAATCGGTGAAGTATGCTCGGAATAGCAACTCTGCCATCTCAACCCGTTTCCCATATTGTCCCGCAAAATGGATCAAACGATGCGCGTCAAGTGAATTCGCCGGAATCGCATGATCGAATCGGTACGTCAATCCAAGAGCTGCCGCTTGTTGAATAAGATCATCGTGCATCTTCTTCGTCTGTTCGCGACTAATCCTATACTTGGCGGCAATAAGTGCGTAAATGTCTTGAGTCGGATGCTTGGGTGCGCTCGGGTCCAGTTGGAAGCTGCGGTAGATGACCTCCACATCTTGCTTATTCGCGAATTGCTCCAGCCCGGCTTCGAATCGGCGTTTCCCTATATAGCAGAACGGACAAGCAATGTCAGACCACACTTCTACTTTCAACATGCTTCTCTCCTCTCGTGATGTAGTATGCTCAGGATTCCATTATCCTGGAAAATTCGTAAATTCACTGCGTTGAATGATCGCAATCACGAAGGCCAGAATCATAAGCACAACAGCTGGTGCTGTTTGACCGAATGTATCTTTTACACGAATGTGAACCCCGGTTCCCACCAGCATGGTGATACCGAGCCCAAGTCCTGCCCATGCTGCCCAGCTAGGCTCCCATATGCCTACAATCAACGCAGCCGCTAAAACAAATTCGACCAAACCGGTTACGACCCGGAACCATTGCGGCAGCCTCCACTTCTTGAAATTATCTACATGCATCTTTTGGCCCATCATCTTCGTGATGCCCCCCATTAGGAACAAGAATCCCAACAAGCCTTCCAATACAATAGCTGCGATATTCATAATAACTCTCTCCCCATCCGCTCTTACTGAGCTCATATAAAGCACAGTTAAGTGTAAAATTAAAGCTGCAGCCTCACCATGACTGCAACTTACATAAGCACATTATAGGAGCGATGCGTTATTTTGGCAAGGGGAATTATATTTATTTGTTGCAAGCACCGTCATCCTTTCCCGAACAAGGGGCGAAATAATCGACGCGATCCATAATATCCGCGATCGTGTGTTGCCTCAAGTATTCAATTGTCGTCTGTTCGGCTTCCCCCATCAGCTTCTCCAGAACAGCATCCAACTGCTGTCCAGCAGCCCCGCAATCAACATCTTCCTCATGAGCGGAGCATTCCGCCCTCACAGCCATGTATACATCCGCCAATGTAATTTGATTCGATGCCTTGCCGAGGGTGTAGCCTCCATCCCGCCCTTCTCTGGCTTCGACGAGACCGGCTTGCGCTAATGTTTGCAGCACTCTTCGCAGGAAGGTGGCATGCGAATTCACTTGCGATGCAATCGTAGCACTAGACAGCACTCCGCCGATCTGGGTCATCCAGACAAGTGCGTGTACCGCAATCCCGAAGCGTGGAGGTCCTATAGGTGTCCCGCGGTTCGTAGTCATTATGTTAGTCACTCCCTCCACCGTACTCCAGCTTTTCTGCAACATGTATAAGCACATTATAAATGTTTTTCAAGTGATCAACAATGTTGTACGGGATGCTGGCAATATGTAGCGATACCTAAATGGTTAGAATATAATATCCATTTACAAATAATTTTTCGGAATTATGCTCCATAACTATGTTATAATCTTGTATGAGGCTGCACCAATCAAACCAAGGAAGAGGAGACTTACATGAAGCAGATCGCTGGAATTATCGACCAGATTGCTCCCCTCTTCGACCGCTTGCTTCGCAGGGATGAACAGAACGGAAGTTGGACCATCTACGACGACGAACTAGGAGCTGAAGCAAGCTGCTGTACAACAAGCGCTGCCGCCTCCTTATATGCACTGCATGCCCAACTGAATGACCACCCGGGCGGACTAACGATCGCAGCGGGTTTAGCAGAAGATGTAAGACGCCGACAATTGCACTCAGGCGCATTCGGCCAGCCCTACTATGTACTGCATGGGGAAACCGGCACGGTAGACATCGCCGAAATTGGTGCGTCGGCCAACAATCTATACTTGGTCTATCAGACGACTGGAAGCGCGTTGGCGAAGGATAGCTTGATCGCATCGGCCCAATACTTGCTTACCCAGGTAGCAGAAGAAAATCCCGGAGCCGTATATAAAAATCCAAACGCCAAGATGCATGATGTATTAAACGGTGATATATATGCCGCCCACACGTTCGGCCGGGCGTACGAGCTGACTGGAGATTCCTTGTATCTTGCCAAAGCTGAGGAGATCGTCCTGCACGTAATGAATCGTTTCAGCTGGCACAGCGAGGGCTGGTGGCCGTATACCGAGCTGTGGGACGGTTCGATTGGTATGGGCAACAGCGTTGCTTATCAGGCTACTATTGTAGCGTTCGCCCATCCAGTGGCACCGTTATTATCACCTGCCGTCCGCAGTCAGTGGGAGCAGGTGTCGCTTGCTGCCGTGAAGACGATTGTCGATGCGCTCCAGCAAGGGCCTAACGATGACAATGAGGTGCCCTGGTGGTGCCGGGACTGGAACAATAGCTCTGAGATTATGCTTGCCCTGGCTCACTATCCGCAGCTCCCGGAGGCCAAACGCTATGTCGCAGAGCGTCTTGACGCGATTGAATCCGGTCTGGCCGAGCATGGGATCGACTTTTTTAAGCCAAAGGTCCAGCATGACGATCCGAATCGGTCACCTGTCACCACGACGTTCCGTAAAGCGGCTACGTTGGCGGCGATATTGGGGCATTTGGCAGATCGGACGACTGAGCGGGATTAACCCCTTGAGATACAGCAAGAGCGAGCGCGTTGAACATCATAATGAGCATCAAGAACAGGAGTGTTCGATACCTATGAACCGCATTTTTAGTCAAAGAGGCCTTATCGTTTCTTGTCAGGCTCAACCTGGGGAACCGTTGTATTCGCAGGGGACTATGGCCCTGATGGCTGTAGCCGCTGCGCAAGGAGGCGCCATCGGCATTCGGGCGAACGGCCCTGCTGACATTCGCGACATCAAGAAGGCTGTCCAGCTTCCGGTTATCGGCTTGCTGAAGCGGGATATTCCAGGCTCCGACATCTATATCACCCCCGAGCTGGAAGACGTACGCGCTATTATCGAAGCAGGCGCCGATGTGGTCGCGCTCGATATGACCGACCGCGAAGATCGCGCGGAACGCGTGAAGTCGCTCATCGCCTATTGCCATGAGGCTGGCGTACAAGTGATGGCGGACATCTCCACCCTGGAGGAAGGGTTGCTCGCCGAACGTCTCGGCGCCGACCTGATCTCGACCACGATGTCTGGCTATACCCCTTACAGCCCGCAGCAGGAAGGGCCGGATCTCGATCTAGTGCGTCAGCTGAGTGCGCAAGTCAGCACGCCCGTCGTGGCCGAAGGGCGCATTTGGAGCCCCGCTGAGGCTGTGCTCGCGTTGGAAGCCGGCGCCGAGTATGTTGTCGTCGGCGGCGCCATTACGCGCCCGCAGCAGATTACGGCGAAGTATACGGCGCAAGTGGACGGCTGGCTGCGGCAGGAGCGGTAGGGTTCAGGTAAGACGACACGGTAAGCGAGACATTAAGAAAAACCGTCCGGAAGATCACAAGGATCACCGGGCGGTCCTTGGCTGATGAGTTCAGTTAGCCCGGAATCTTCGGTTCCACCCCGAAAACTTATTCTTTCTTACATGACAAAGAAAGGAGCCTTCCCTACAGGGAGGCTCCTTCTTGTGCGCGCTGCAGCGCCAATCGAGCGGCGCCCGCAAAACCGGCGTGCTCGCCGAGCGTTGCAGGTATGATGGCCATGTTATCGTAGGCCGGCATGACTTGCCGGGAGACATTGGCACGAATTTTATCGAACAGGTAGTCGCCCTGGGCGGTGACAGCGCCCCCAATGACGATAGCTGGTGGATTGAGCGCATGCACCAGATTCGTCAGGCCCAAGGCCACGTACTCGGCGTACAGATCGATGACCGCCGATGCCTGGGCATGGCCTGCCCGCGCCCACTCGAACAGCGTCTTGGCGGAATGGCCCAGCTCCGCTAGATCAATGCCACCCTCTACCGCCAACCGCAGCAGGGCCGTTACCGAAGCATACTGCTCCCAGCAGCCGGTCAGCCTGCAGTTACAGGCTGCCCCTCCGTGCTGGATCACCATGTGCCCGAAGCCGCCGCCATAACCGTCGCGCCCATAATACGGGCGCCCGTCCACAACAAGGCAGCCGCCTACGCCGGTGCCGAGCGTAATGCAGACGAACGCGTCCCAGTCGCGTCCCGCCCCGATCCATGCTTCGCCCATGGCGAAAGCATGGGCATCGTTGGCAAGCGCAACCGGCAAGCCGGTGTTGCGCTCCATCTCGCTGCGCAGCTGCACGCCTGTCCAACCCGGCAGGTTGGACGTGGCATAGCCGATGCGGCCCTCGCGGGCGTTCACGTAGCCCGCTGTCCCTACGCCGAGCGCGATCGGCGTCCAGCCGCGCTCCTCAGCCGTCGCGCGCTGCTGTGCCGCGATGTCGAACAGCTTGGACAGCAGCGTATCGCGGCTTCCCGTACGCGCTTCGGTAGGAACGGTCAAGGTATGCAGAATTCGACCGTCCTTATCCAAGATGCCTGACTTGATATTCGTGCCCCCAATATCAATTCCCAGAATTACTTCTTGCTCCACGACTCTTCCCTCCTATTCGTCACAGCAGGCCTTGCTCGCGCATCCACCCCGTATAATCGGTGTACAGTTGCACCGACGATTCGTGCCCGGCATGTACCGGACTGCCTGGTTTGTTCATGAGACCTAGATATTGATAGCACAGTACCTTGTCGGCGTAAGCCGATACGATAGCCAATTGCTGCTGTATTCGTTCGAATGCTCCTGGATGGAGCACCTTGCCCTCGAAGCGAAATAGCTCCATATCCGCCCACAGCGGCTTTCCGGCACGGTCGTGAATGTCCCGCAGCCGTGCAAATGTCTCATTGGCCGCTTCATAGGTCGTCCGATTCACGCCGATCTCATCCTGGTAGGCAATATAGTCGACCTCCAGCGCACGAATCTGCCCCACGAACTTGTCGTCCGCCACTACAGAACGCGTTCCGTACGGGGCGATCAATACTTGTTGCGGGCCAAGTGACCGGCAGAAATTAGCCAGTTCATTCGCATAGCGAATATAAGCATCAGGGAAGTAAGTATGAATGGCGGCCTCCACAGGGAAATACCACCCGGCGAAGGAGGAATGTTGACCGTATCGTGCAATCAGCTCCTTGGCGATGTCGAACCGCAGTTGCGAGGAATCCCCATTCGTAGACAAGGTGCCCATGATCGGTGTCGTGAAAAATCCCAAGCCAATAAACAGCCGCATCTGCAACCCATCCGCTGCCTGCAACACAGCCTCCAGCGGGTCAGGGCAGACGGTGTCCCATCTCCAGGGTAACACTTCAGAAGGATAGAACGCCTTGCCATGCAGCGCCACGCTTAGCAAAACAAGCGTATCCAGTCCGGCCTCCGCCATCTCGGTCAACTTGAGATCCCAGTCGGCAGCGGTGAACCGTTGCGTTGCGGCATTCCATGTATCGCCTTCATACGGGTTGCAATGATAGAAATCAAACCACGATCCGGTTATACGTTGCAGAGCCATTCGCACACCTCCTCTATTCCAGTTAACTTACTCCGCTGTTTACTAGCTATTCCTTAAGCCAGCTTCAACCCTCTATGTCAAAACCGGTAGCTGCCCCTGTCGATCGAAAACCGCCTGAATTAGGCTGCCCGCCCGACTTAGCTTCCCGCCAGCAACAGCGCTTCACGGACAACTCCACCAGCCCGCTCCAGCAGGCGGTGCGCCTCGCCGGCGTCCACATCGGCGAGCAGCATGACGATGCTCGCCTTGACATGATCGCCGGCTTGCGTCATCGCCCGCTCGACCGCGGCGTCGTCTGCTCCGGTCGCCATGCTCACGATGGTACGGGCGCGTTGGCGTAGCTTGTCATTGCTCGGGTCCATGTCAACCATCAGGTTGCGGTACGCCTTGCCGAGCTTGACCATCGTCGCCGTGCTGATCATGTTCAGCACGAGCTTCTGGGCGGTGCCCGCCTTCAGGCGGGTCGAGCCGGTCAAGGCCTCCGGGCCGACCGGCACCTCGACCGCCCAGTCGGCGGCAGCGCCAATCGCCGAGCCGCGCGTGCAGGCGAGCGCGATCGTCGCGGCGCCGACTGTCGCCGCGTATTGCAGCGCGCCGACGACGTACGGCGTGCGCCCGCTTGCGGCGATGCCGACGACGACGTCGGCCGCCGACAGCTGCCGCTGCCGCAGCTCGGCAGCGCCTTGCGCGGGATCATCCTCCGCCGATTCATCGGCGTGATCCCGTGCGACGCCGCCGGCGACGAGTGCTTGCACGAGCTCAGGCGATGTCCCGAACGTCGGCGGGCACTCGTAGGCGTCGAGCATGCCGAGACGTCCGCTCGTGCCAGCGCCGACGTAGAATAGCCGGCCGCCTCCGCGCAGTGCTGCGGTAATGCGGTCGACGGCCTCCGCTACGGCGGGAAGCACAGTGGCCACAGCGCCCGGGACGAGCGAATCCTCAGCATTCATCATCTTCAGCATATCCAAGGTTGTACTGTTATCGAGCTGGTCGGTTCGGGGATTCCGCTGTTCCGTATCCAGCTTTCGTATATGTTCAGGTTGATGTTTCATCCTATTTCCTCCTGGCCCCTATTATATGGAGTTAATTTCCGCTAATTAATAACAAAATGGAGCACTACTCCATTATAAGGAGCGCTCCTTCCGCTGTAAAGCTTATCGTTGTTAATCGTACGTCCGTTCCCAGCTACCGAGAGATCAAGGAGTCGCGCTTCGATTGCCCGACGTCTGTAGCTTGCTCTCCGTCGCCTTACCCTCCGTCTTTTCCGACTCACCCGTCACTGCGACAGACTCATTTGCCTCAACCGACTCTATCTCCTGCGACGAAATATTTCTCATGGCCCGAACCGCTTGCGCAGTCGCCAACAACACTCCGCCGATAATGAGCAGTGATCCGATAATCTGCGTACCCGTTACGGCTTTGCCTAAGATCACATACCCGAGCGACATGGCTACGAATGGTTGCAAGTTCAGGAACACCGCCGCCTTCCCTGCCCCCACCTTGCGCATTTCCCGGTTCCATACAAGGCCGCACACGACCTGCATAACCAAGGCACATCCAATGAGCAGCGCCCAAGCCCACGGCTCCGTGCTCATGTCGAACACCGAATCGCGGATCAGCGCGACTGGCAGCAGCATGCTAGCCCCGAGAACCGTGGTATAGGAGGTGGCGAAGAAAGGATCGCGGAATTCTGTGAATTTGCGGGTGAGCACCATGGAGACGGCAAAGGTCAACATCGCGATGAGCATCCAGATCTCGCCGACCGAAATCGTCAGCCCTTTGCCCGACCCGACTACGAAAAAAACACCCATCACCGCCACAACCGACCCAATCGCCATCCGCAGCGTCATCCGTTCACGCAGGAAGATGGCCGCAAGCAAACTGACCGCAATAGGAGATAAGGCGGTAATGAGTGAAGACACAGTCGGATCGGCATGCTGCAGCCCTATGTAAAAAGAAGACTGATTCACCAGCGTGAGCAGGCTGAGCGGGATCAGGAACTTCCAGTCCCGCCGCGTCGGCTTCACGATCCGGCTCGTCGCCCAGGCGAAACAAACGTAGAAGGTTGATGTCACGGATAACCGTGCAATCGCAAGAAGCATCGGAGGGAACTGCTCTACCAGAATCGCGCCGAATACGAAGTTACTCCCCCAAATCGTCACGCAAAACACTAGCCAAGCGTACGAACGCAGCATGCTCTTGCTCCTTTACTGTACCCGCTTCCGGTTCAATGTCTCCTCCCATCATACTCGCGAATCCTACATATAGCGAAAAGGCAATTGTACGAGAAAAAGCGGTATGCCGCTCGTAACCGGGCATTCCCGCTCATATCCTCTACGCTTCATACATTTCCTGCGTGAGGAGTGACTGGTATAGACTCGAGAATAACTGCATCCACGAACAGCTTGACTATGCCCTGAATAGGCTTATCCTTGAGCGTAATCAGATCGTAGCTGCGATGGATCGCTGCAATTTCCGGCACATGGGCAATGTGAAGTCGGCCTGCTTCTACTTCGCTCTTCACGGAGAGGCGCGGTACAATCGCAATGCCTGTTCGATTCCGCACAAGCCCGATCATGGCCTCGATACTGTCGATCTCCATTAGCGTCTTTTGCTGCAACCCCTGTTGTTGAAATACTTCGGCGATCAGCTTCCAATCCTCCGTCCCCCGGGCGAACGAAATCAGATTCTCCTGGCTCAGCTCGTCCAGTGTGACGGTGTCCTCCCGCTCGAACTCATGGCCTGGGTAGACCACCACAGCCATCGCGTCATCGAGCAGCCGTACAGCCTGCACATCTGCGTGCCGGATGGAACGAACAATGCCCACATGCGTTTCATGACGCAGCACCATGTCCAAGATTTGATGGGAATGCCCTGTGGATACCGAAAGCTTCACCTTGGGGTACTTTCCGTTGAATGCGTGCAAATAATCGGGCATCAGATGGTTAGCCGCATATAGCACCGTCCCAATCTGCAGTGAGCCCTCAACCTGGTCATTCAGTCGCTGGATCGCCAATCGCCCTTCCTGAACTTGGTTCACGATCGTCTCGGCATATGGCACGAAGGCTTGACCTGCTTCGGTCAGCCTGATGCTTTTACTGGAACGTTCGAATAGCAAGCTGCCCAACTCATTTTCCAACTGATGAATTCTGGAACTGACGGTAGGCTGTGTCAAGAACAACAATTCGCCCGCACGGCTGAAATTGCCGGTACGGGCCACGTATAGAAACGCTTCGATTTGTTGAATGTTCATGATGTCCGGCTCACAACTCGCTTTCATTTGCACCCGAATGCAAGGGATCCTAACTTGTTATCCTACAGTTTCGGCTTAACCCTGGCAAAATCCTGCTCCCTCTCAGGCAACAGGCGGCCCATATTCAAGCTCGCATACTATGCCAACACCGGTTCACGGTAGGCCAGCTGCAATGAATCCGCTACAGCCTTGTGCGTAATATGACCGTCATGCACGTTCAATCCGGTGCTGAACCCATGATTGCTGCGAAGTGCGCTCAAGCCCTTGTCGGCTAGCTCCAAGATGTACGGCAATGTGACATTCGTCAGTGCCATCGTCGATGTACGGGCTACCGCAGCCGGCATATTCGCGACCGCATAATGCAGCACGCCGTGTTTCTCGTACACGGGATGGTCGTGCGTGGTTGCGCGATCAATGGTCGCAATCGATCCGCCTTGATCGACCGCCACGTCGACGATGACGGAGCCCGCTCCCATCGCACGGACGGTGTCTTCCGCGACCAGCTTCGGCGCTTTGGCACCCGGTACAAGCACGGCTCCGATCAACAGATCGGCCGATTGGGCAGCCTCCTGAATGTTCCACGGATGAGCCATCAACGTCTTGACCCGGCCGTTGAATAGATCGTCCAATGCCCGCAGTCGGTCGGCCGATTTGTCCAGAATCGTCACGTCCATGCCTAGCCCGAGCGCGACCTTGGCTGCATTCGTTCCTACGATGCCTCCACCCACCACTGTCGTCCGTGCGGGCGCCACACCCGGCACCCCTGCCGGCAGAATGCCTTTGCCTCCAGCGAAGTTCAGCAGGTAATAAGCGCCTACCTGTGCCGCCATCCGCCCCGCTACCTCGCTCATCGGGGTCAGTAGCGGTAACGTACCGCCGCTGCTCTGCACCGTCTCGTAGGCGATAGCGGTCATGCCGCTCCGGGTGAGCGCTTCGGTCAGCTTGGGATCAGCAGCTAAGTGCAGGTAGGTGAACAGGATACGGCCTACACGGAAATACCCGTATTCCTGCTCTACCGGCTCCTTCACCTTTAACAGCAGTTTCGCGCCATTCCACACTTCTTCTGCACTGTCTATTAGCGTACAACCTGCCGCGGCATATGCTGCATCATCGAAGCCGCTCTTCGCCCCAGCTCCCCGCTCGACCCAGACTTGATGTCCAGCACCCGTCAGCATCCGGGCCCCGCCCGGGATGAGTGCTACCCTCGCTTCGTTGCTCTTGATCTCTCTTGGTACACCTATGATCATCATCGAACCCTCCAACCTTGGCAGTAAGTGAAGCTAAGCCAGCGTGCCGCCCTATGACCCCTTCTCGCAATAGCTTTATCGTTTTGTAGCTTACCACCAAGTCGAGCGGCTGACGAATAGAAAAAACGCATATCCGGTATGGCATATTTCAATAGTTCACACGTGTTGGCAGTTTACTCTTGAACAAAAAAATGATCAATAGCGGAACTCAGTTCCTTTATTTATCCATTTCAAAACAGACATCTTGAAATAAAGGAACTCAGTTCCCTTATCTTCAGTTGAGAAGGGTTTCTTCACCCCTATTCGTGAGAATAGAAGAACTCTGTTCCTCTATTCTCACGAAAGAAGGCCATGATTTGCAAATAAGGGAACTGAGTTCGCTTATTTGCAAAAGCACGGCCACATGGTATTCCGTTTTTTGTTAGGGTCACGCAGTCAAACGACCGACCTCAGTAGTAAAGCCATGACCGGCTTACTGCCACCCCAACAATCAATCGCGAATTTCCGCGATGATCTCGATCTCCACCGGCGTATGGAACGGCAGCTCATTCGTGCCAATCGCCGATCGGGCGTGCTTGCCGTTCTCGCCGAACACGTCGACGAGCAGATTGGACGCTCCGTTCATCACATACGGTTGATCCGCGAACCCTGGCGCACTATTAACGAATCCGAGCAGCTTCACGATGCGAACGACGCGGTCGAGGTCGCCCAGGTATCCTTTCATGACCGCCAAACAGTTCAATATCGTTTGACGGGCCGCTTCCTGGCCTTGCTCAATCGTCAAGTCACTACCCAGCTTGCCTTCATAGATTAGCTTACCGTTGCTGTCGCGGCAATCTTGGCCGGACAAGTAGATCAGATTGCCGGTCTGGCTGCACGGAATGTATGTGAACCGTGGCTGAGGAGAAGGGGGTAGGACTAGGCCAAGCTCTTGCAATCGTTGTTCAATCTGTGCCATGAGGGCACCTCCATTTTGGATAAGTTACTTGCTAACTTTCAATGATGACAGCAATGCTCCGCCCGGATAAGCGTGCCTTCCCGAGCGTGCGTGTGTTGCTTATGACTCAGGGACACTTGTCCTCTCACCAACACGTGACTGATGCCTTCGGGATATTGCCGCGGCTCCTCGAAGGAGGCCAGATCTTGAATCGTATTCGGGTCGAACACTGTCACGTCGGCGATATAACCAGGGACGAGAAGTCCGCGCTTGCCCAGTTTGAACCGCTGTACCGGGAAGGAAGTCACCTTGCGCACCGCCTGCTCCAATGACAGCACTTTCTGCTCCCGCACATACTTGGCGAAGAGGCGTGGGAACGAGCCATACAGGCGCGGATGCGGCTTGCCGGTCTCGCATGTCAGGCTGTCGGAAGCGATCAGCGATTTCTCATAGCCGATCACCTGCTTCACGTCGTCATCCGACATATGGAAGAAGACGATCGAGATACGTCCCTCTTCCTCCAGCAGCAGGTCGAGCATGCAATCAACCGGGTGTTGGCCGCGCGTCTCACTGATCTCCGCAATATGTTTGCCTTCCAGGCCGAGATTGGCTTCGGTATGTACCGCCGAGATAATCACGCTCTCCCAGCCAGTCGAGCAGACGAGATTGTCCCAATCCTGCTGCTCCTCCCCTAGCTCCTCGCGAATTCTCGCCCGTATCGAAGGGTCCCGGAACCGCTCCAAAGCGCTCTCGATTCCGCCTTCGAGCGCCCAAGGGGGCAATACGGTCGTTAAGGTCGTGGAGCCCGCATTGTACGGATACACGTCTACTGTAACGTCCATTCCCCGCGACCGGGCGTCCTCGATCAGCTCCAACGCATGGATCACCTGGCCCCAATTGCGCTTACCTGCAGCCTTCAGATGGCTGACGTGAAGCGAGACGCCCGCCTTCTCAGCAATCCAGATCACTTCCTTCACGGAAGGAAGCAGGTTGTTGCCCTCACCGCGAATATGCGTCGAGAACAGACCATTGTACTTAGGCAGCACGGAACACAGCTCGGCGATTTCCTCACGCGACGTATAGCTGCCTGGTGCGTACAGCAACCCGATTGACAAGCCGATCGCGCCGGCCTTCATGCCTTCCTCGAGCAGCTGCTTCATCTGAGCCAGCTCATCGGAAGTGGCGGGCCGGTTGGCGAAGCCCATCACCGAGATGCGCAAAGCCCCATGCGCGACATAGGTCGCAATATTCTCAGACGGATTCGAACGGGCGACCGTCTCCATGTATTGCTCTACGGTCTCCCAAGGCCACTGCCACTTGGTCTTGCCGAGCACTGGCTGTACGTAGCTCTGCAGATGCTCGGCTTGGCTCTTCACGAACGGTGCCGGCGCCAAGCCGCAGTTGCCGACGACCTCGGTCGTCACGCCCTGCTGCATCTTGATCTCACTATAGGGATGATCCAGAATCATCAGGTCGGAATGGCAATGCCCGTCTATGAATCCCGGGGAAATGACTTGCCCGTGCACATCGATGACTCGGTTCGCCTCTATATCCAGCTTGCCGACCACCGCTATGACGCCGTCCTTGATCCCTACATCGCCGAACAGCCATGGATTACCTGTGCCATCCACAACTCTTCCGTTTTTAAGTATAAGATCCAACATGATGTCTGCCTCCCCGTAAGTACTCCAAATACCGGCGGTTCGCGAGTGTCTGGTTAGCTGTGTGGGTGTTTGGTTCGCTCTTCTTAAGCCCTATTCCAGCATCCCGCGCCCAAGCACAGTGACGCGCTCCTGACCGTCTGCATTCTGCATGATAATCGAATTGTGCAAGTTGACCGTGCTGCATATATGGTTCGGGATAATCGACAAGCGATCCCCCACCTGCGGATTCGCAGCCTGAGCAGCAGGACCGAGCTTAAGCATCCCATGCTCCTCGGACGTTCGCTCGAATACCGCATCATCAAAGCCGACAACGCGCCCGAAGCCGACCAATTGCAAAGGAACTGTATTCGGCTGCACATCGGTGGCGAATGTTTTGCTGCCGCCATCAACAATCGCCAGATCGGCCGAAGGCCGGCTGACGACCGTGACTTGTACGGTACCCGCACAGTCGTCCAACTCGCATACGCCAAGCTTCGCTTGCATCACGTCGTAGAACACGTACGTGCCTGGGCGAATTTCCGTCACGCCCTTCACAGCCGCGGCATACGCCGAAGTAGGTGTAGAGCCGACGCTCACGTCCACAATTGGGATGCCCTCCTGGCGTAGCTTGTCAGCTATGCTGACCATAAGCTCGCCTTCTTCCAGCCCTGCAGCTTGCAAATCCAGAGTAGCCTTACCTTGCAAGATCATGCCACGGAACGTATAGATTCCCGTAAGCCGCAAGTTGCTCATCTGATGAACCCGGTGTGCCAGCTCTACGGCATGATCATACAACACGCCGGTTCTACGAAGCCCGGTATCGATTTCTAGCCGAACCTGCAATACGTGGTTATGCTTAGCAGCCGTCTCGGACAGTAAGGTCGCCCCTTCGATGCTGTCGACGCCGACGATAAGCTCAATCCGTTCACTTAGACGGATAGCACGTTCAATCTTGCTAACACTAACTAAGGGATAAGCTATGAATATATTAGTAATGCCGTTATCTGCCATAACTTCCGCTTCCGACACTTTCGCCACCGTAATCCCGGCAGCTCCTGCTTGCAGCTGCTGATGGGCAATCTTCGGAATTTTGTGCGTCTTGGTGTGGGGACGCAGATTCACTTGATGTTGAGCGGCCATCTCGGCCATCCGGGCAATATTGCGCTCCATCCGGCTTGCATCAATGATTAAACAAGGGGTTTCGACCTGTTCCAATCGACTCATTTACTGTGCACGCTCCTCATCATTGCTTTTAATTTCTTCCAAATGGCTGTACAACGTATACTTCGAAATATTGAGGTACTGACATATTCGTTCGCCGCCCTTCTTTACTAGCAGGGCTCCCTTACTGTCCAGAAGCTGAATCATGCGCATCTTATCATCCTTTTGCATCACCGCAACCGGCTTACCTACTTGCTCCTGCGCTTCCTGGATAAGAGCATCGAGCAGATCGCTTACGTTACTCACGAACGATTCCTTGATTTCGCTAACTTGCCCAGCCTTTGTAAGGGAATGCAGCGTCTTCTCAGCAATAAGTAGCTCGGTAATATCATAATTGATGCATAGCGAGCCGATTGTCGCACCCTTGCTATTCTTCATGTAGATTGAGCTGGAACGAAGCATGCGGCCATCCTTCGTCTGAGTCACATAATTATATTTATTGCCATTCACCTGGTTCCCTCGCAGAATCTCCAGTCCCAGATTCGTACCGGGATCTCCGACTTTGCGGCCTGTAATATGTCCGTTCTCAATCGCTATAATCGTGCTGTCGTAAGACCGATTCAAGTCATGCAGGACGACCTCACAGTTGCTGCCGAATTGGGCGGCCAAGCACTTGACCAGATCATGAAGAAATTCCGATTCGTCCTTAACCGATTCCAACTACATCCCACCCTTCATAGTTGTTGATTCAGGTATGACCTGATTCCATGATCACAAGAAAATCACGGATTCAGGTATGAGTCTATCACACCCTTTTTTATTTTCAAACAAAAAGTTTGTTAGCCAGAAAAAAAGTATGATATTGTATGGCCTAAAAGCCTGAAGGAGACGTTCATGAGGCGCTGGTTGGCCAAAATCGTTAAAGCGCAAGCTGATCTTATTCCTTCTGTTCGTTCTGCTGCTGCATGACCGCAGGCGCTGTTAAGGGCTAGCAAGACCCGACTCAGAATCAAGTCACGCCAAAAGGCCGCATCTCCTCAACAGGGATGCGGCCTCTCTTCTTTCTACTAGCTCGATATCTGGGCTGTTACTTGAAGCGGAATCCACGAATAGCGACTACCCCACATCTCGGCATCGTATCTCCCTTACGATGCGGCCACATGCTTGTCGGCTTGGCCAAGTCCGTCGTATTCTCGCCGGGATGCTGAATGGAGAGGAATAACGTCCGCTCATCCGGGGTGAACCATGGACCGGTCAGTTCGGAATCCTTCGGGGCCGAAGCGAACTGCAGTGCTTTTCCCTTGCTCGGTCCGGAGGTCGGCACGACGAACAAGCCATTGTTCAGGAATGTCTTGTACACGCCCTTACCGATACCGCTTCCGGTTATGTCTGTGACGATCCACAGGCTGCCACTGCTATCGAAGATCAAGTTGTCCGGTGAGCTGAATCCGCTCTGACGTCCGCCTGCTGCGAATATTTCGAAGTCGAATTCCAGAGCGCCCAGGTCATCGCCTTTCTCGAAAATCCGCGTAATGTGTCCATGAATATTGCCATGATTGTCATTGTTCGTATGGGCAATGAACACGGTATTGTCGAATGGCGAAATCTCGATATCTTCCGGACGATCGGTCGGTGTGCCGCCCATAATCAAGGCAGCTTCTTGACAGAACGTAACTACACCGCCTTGATTCTTGAATTTCTCCAACCAATCGGCTTTCGTTCCTTTGACCGCTGATGGCAGAGCGAACTTCTCGTCCTTCAGCTTAGCCTGCACCGCTTCCGCCGTCAACGCAACCCATACACCTTTCTTCAAATCAGCAACATACAGCGTCCCTTCCTCAAGCAGAGATGCATTGCTCCGCCCTTTGGCAGGATCGTAATAACCTTTGCTGATGAACTTATAAATGCAGGCGTCCTTCTTGTCGTCACCTTCATATACAACGATTCGTCCGTCTTTGGTGAGCCCCATTGCCGTATTCTCGTGATTGAATCTCCCAAGTGCTGTGTGCTTTTTCAAATAACTTCCGTCAAACGGATCCACCTCAATGACCCACCCGTAATGAGTAGAATTCAATCCAGCGGCAGCCGCCGTTTCGCTGAAGTTCTCTTCGCAAGACAATACCGTATTCCACAGTGTCATGCCCCCGGAGCAGTTGGCGAACGTACCTTGCGTGACCTGCTGGTTGCCGATCGCTTCCGCTCCTCTTGCTGGACCAGTGAACTCGAATGACGAGAATCCGTTAATGCGACGTGCATGCTGGGAAGTCTTATCTACGCTCCACACGCCCTTCTCATCCTGGACAATCTCAATGACCGATGCACCCTGATTGTATAACATCTTGTTCACTTGATCCTTGGACCATTTCCCGCCCTCTTGCTTGCCAAGTACAAAAATGTTCGTAGCTTCATGATTCGTAAACAGCAGCCCGCGGGTAGCCGATCCGTCTATTGGGAAAAAGCAGTTGAAATCGGCGTTGTGCCCGAACGTATCGCCTGCCGCGTTGATGACATCCCCATATACAGCGACCACATCATACTCGAATTGTGCGGGTATAAGCAGCTCATCCGCCGAAGACGCTACGATCGGGTCGAAGTGTCCACTTACGCGATTCGTCTCGAAGCCGAATAGATGGTCAGCCGCTGCCTCCACCTTATCATTGACTAACAAGCCGAATCCTGTTGAAGCCGCAGCTAATGCAGCTGCCCCTGTTCCCATATAGCTCAAGAACGTACGACGATTCATATCCATGCTCTACACTACCTCCCCAAAGTTATGGTCCTTTGTACAAGTGTAGTCCGTCCAGATTAAGGGAGTGTTAGAAGCAGGTTGAGATATTGTAAATTTGGTAGGAGCGATAGAAAAAGAGGGGTCCCATCAACCGACGGTTCCCCTCATTCTGCACCTTTTATTCGATTTGCCTTACAGCATGGATTTCATTAAGCCTAGCAAGTTGTCAAACGTTTCGTACAGCTTCTTCGTTTCATCCTTATCGGCGAGAATCGCTTTCAACCGTTCCGGATTAATGTCGGACAGCACCTTGAATTCATCCTTCATTTTATCCACGAGCGAATTGAATTTCTCTACGGATATGGTGGACCCGTATACGTTGTTCTTCTTGGCATAGTCCATGAACTTTTGTTCCAATTCCGAGCTGCCGAATTTCACGTTTACTTCGCGCTTGTTGCCATTCCCGTCGCTCACGTAGAACAGCCCGGAACGACTATTGCCGGAGAGCGCCCGGAGACTGAATTTGAACTTGCTGTCCCCCGACCCGATCTCGAAATCATAGCTCGGTCTGAAGAGATTAATCAGTTTCTTGCTCCAGCCCAGCGCAAACGAATTGCCATTGCCGTGATTGCCGTTACCGTTGTTCCCGTTACCATTATTGCCATTACCGTTATTGCCATTTCCGTTGCCGTTGCCGTTTCCGTTTCCGTTACCATTTCCGTTGCCATTCCCATTGCCGTTTCCATTTCCATTACCGTTCCCCGGGATAACCCGATTGTTCCAAGCCGTAATCTGCTCTTGAATGGAGTTCCAGAGCTGATCCGTCTTCGACGATAACGTATCATTGGCCACTGCATTGTATTTTCTCTGAACACCCGTCAGCGTGTCGCTCAGTCGATCACTCAACCCGGTGCCGAATTCCCCGCGCACACCGTTCACCCATGACGTCAAATGGTCCAAATACAGCTGCTTTTCCTCCGCAGAGATCCGGTCGGGGTCTTTCTGAATGGCTGCCTTCACTTCATTCAAGTAGTCATTCGCATCCAATTGCAGGCCCGTGTTCCATTCATTCAAGAACCCTGCTGCGGTCTGATCCCCGGCGTTGCGGAAATTAATCGACTCTGCTACAAACTGCGTTAACGTAGCTTGAACAGTACTGAGTGTATTGCCCGCTTGCTGTTGGAGCGTCTGACGCAACCCCGCAGGCGCGCCTGCTAACGCATCTCCTGCATTCAGCTTCTTCACATCGATCCACCCGCTGATCTGTTGGGCGAATGATTGCTTCTCTTGATCCGAGATCGTATCGGAGTCGTTGAATACGGATGCCGTGATGCTGTCCAGCAAATTCGATGAAGACGCACTCAATGCGCTATCCCACTTACCATAGGCTTGACGAGTTTGATCTACTAGTCCTTTGTAAGTTTGGACGGCTGACGCTACCGCAGTTCGGTAAGTTTCCTGGATCGTGTTCAACTTGTCGCTTGACGATTCCAGTAAAGTATTACGAATTCCGGTGGGTACGCTCTGCAAGCGGGTTGTTAATCCATTCTGCTTGCCTGAGGCCCAATCCGTGATCCATTTATCGAAATTGTCGAGATCTTCCTGGGTAATAACTCCGTCTGCATCCGCAGTCAATTGGTCCGTGACGCGTTTCACCAGGTCATCCGCATTGCCCAAGTTGTCGTTCCATTCCTTGTACACCGCGCGTCCTACGCCTGAAGCAGCAGTATGCGCCGCTACCTCTGCACGAATATTCACCCACATATTGTCGGACAATTTATCCAACAGCTTATCTGCCTTGCCAAGCAACTTCAGAGAGATGTCCCGATCGGAGCTGCGAAGCTTGTCGGACAGCCCGTCATAGAGCGACTCCGTCCAGCTGTTCATATTGTCCCTCAGCGCGGCCAGCCCCGCTTCACTGATCTCCGTAGGCGAAGCATCCAAAGTTTGCTTAATTTGCTTCACATACTGGCTCTCCAACGCGGATAAAGAGGCCTTCCAATCTTTGAAAATCGACTTCGCTTGGGAGTTCCCCGACGAATCCGGTTTATCTGGTTTGTCGGGTTTGTCGGGTTTGTCTGGCTTGCCGGGCTTATCCGGGCGATCCGTGTGATCCGGCTTATTCGCCTTGTGCTTATTGGTTGCAGCAGCTGACGAATTATCTGTCCCTGCAGGTTGTTGCTTGCCCTTCTCATATATAGCGACCAAGTTAGGGTCTCGACTGACACTGTTATGATTCGTTACAGCAGGCGTATGATCCTCGTTAAGCTTCTTCGCCGCTCTCACCTTGTGGGACTCCTGGGATATAGCATGCTGGTTATGTGTGGACCACGTCGAAGTTGATGACTTATTAGAAGAAATCATGGGGTTTCCTCCTTAACAATTTCGGCCTATAAGGCAATTAGTGAACAAAAAAGACCGCCTTTTTCATCTAGAAAAAAAGCACGGCCGGTTGCATCACTGACTCCTCGTATCCCAGATGCCCAAATGAAAGACACGAATCATTACCTCCGAATATTTTATTATCTACATCTTACCATGCTGCCGCAAGATCTTCCAGCCATTTTTTGGTTAGTAAGACCCAAACAAATAATAATTTTTCATAAACACTAGTTCTAATGGACTACTGTTTGATTTGAAAAGACTTAACCGCCGCATCCGCCCGGGAGACATTCTCCTGCGTCCGCACTGCATCATTCATCTTCAATGTAATCGTATAAGTCACATTATTGCTGCGGAACACATACTCGGTCTGCTCATAAGGCGCTTTCTTCAAATTGTAGCGGATCGCAATCTTCTTGCCGCCTTCGGCGAACGTAGAGTCGTCAGAAATCTCATATTTGTACTCATTGTCGTTGTCGTTGCTTTTCTTATGGCCCTGCTCCAGCTTCTTCATAACATCTTCCAGGTTGGATTTATCATCTGCTTCTACCGAAAGGCTTCCCCCAGTGAAATTGAAGTTCATCCTAGGGCTCTCCTTCATGAAGGAGCTAAGATTCGACCAACCTTCCGGTATCCGGATCGAATATTTGAATTTCTCGTTCGTGTACGCCAGCGTTTTATTCGGATCGATCAAATCATCCTCGTCCTGAATAAAGCCCAGGCTTGTATTCATCTTATCTTTGCTGACCTTCATGGACTTGACGATCCCGTCGATCAGCTTAGCCGCTTCTTCCTCTTTATCACCCTTATCGAACTGGATGCTGACCGCGTACTTATATTTGTCCTTGATGAAGTAGAGCATGACGCTTGAATTCCAAGAGTCGCCGCCCATCCGCCATGAATAACGAATCTCCTTCACCGGCACTCCGTCCGCACTCAATTCTTTCCGATCGCTGATCTCCATGTAGTCTGCTGCGTATTTGTTCGTGAACTGCCGTTCCTCACGCGCTGTCCAGTCAGCCAACGTCTCGCCGGATGAAGCGGATGTGACCTGCACGCTGACATCCTGAGCGGCATCCGGGTTGCTATAGTACAGTTCTCCGCTATACTCATCGGACTCCCAACCGGAAGGCAAGTCGAAAGATAAGCCGTATTCGTTCGTGAATGTGGTATCGCCTTCCTTGAACACGGAAATGTCCTTAAGCGCATCGTCCTTGGCATCGAAGCTCAAGGAAAAGCTCTCCAGCAAGTCCATATATGCATTATGCTTGACTTTGTTTTTGTAATTCTCGGCGGATTCCACGATCAAGCCGATGTAATAGATTTTATCACCCTTCAAGTAGGCTCGAGCCTGATAGTAAGTATCCTCGGACGATTTCCCTACTACTTTCGCATAAGGCACGGGCTCCGTATCCACGTAACGCTTCTCAAGAAGCATATCGTCGGAGTTGCGGGTCAGCTTGCGCAGCAAGCCCATCACGGACAACTCCTCATTCTGCTTTTCTTCCACGGAGATGGTGATGGCGAACTCACCCTTGGAATCGGCGAAGGTCACCCGATTGCCGTCATCGCTCTGATTAGCCTTGATCAAGCCACCCGGATATTTCATGGACCAGCCAAGGTGGCTGTCCCCGATTCGGGTTTTGCCTTGATCATCATCGATGTAAGCTCCCTCGGAATCTTGTTGCCATTGCTTACTAGAGGAAGGATCTTCCTCAAGCACGACACTGCGGGTAACGGTCTTCCCATCGGATTTCAAGGTGATTTTCAACGTATCCTTAGGCAAATACTTCTTCATGATCTCATTGTATTCCACGATCGTCTCTACACTCGTCTGATCGAACGACACAATCGTGTCCCCCTGCTTGATCCCGGACTTAGCGGCTGGAGAATCTGGATCGACATAGGCGACTTTCAACGATTCCTTGGCAGGTAACCCGACCACGGCTTCCCAGCTTTCTTCCAGCTCCAGGCCCATGTAAGGGCGCATGACCTTGCCGTACTTCTCGAAATGCTCCAGTACATACTGTACGGTGTTGACCGGAATAGCAAAACCTAAGCTTTCTACCATGTAGTCGATGTATTTCTGCGAGTTGATACCTACCACTTTCCCCTGCATATTGACGAGTGCTCCGCCGCTATTCCCGGGGTTAATGGCCGCATCGGTCTGCAGCAGCTGGTAGGGGGATTCTAACGATCGATCCAAGCCGCTGATGATACCTACCGTGACCGAATTGCGCAGAGCGAAGGAGATCGGCGTACCTATAGCCATGACCGTCTCCCCAACCTTGATATCGTTAGGAGCGGCGAATGTCGCCGCTGGTAGTGAGTATGCATCGATATGGATTAGCGCAAGATCGCTCTCTTCATCGTAATGCGTCGTTTTGCCCGGATACGTTTTGCCATCGGACGTAACGACTACAATATTTTTCATCTGCTTCACAACATGCGCGTTCGTAAGAATGACGCCGTTCGACTTCACTATCACACCGGTACCGTGAGCGAGATTAAACCGGTCGTTGTCAGATTGCTTCCCATCCGTAGGTTTGCCGATAATAGCAACGACGCTCGGCGACACTTTCTCGATAATCTTGGGAATTTCGGAATCTGCACCTGCTGCAGCGTAGGCTGACAACCCACTTGAATACAGCCCTGCCACCAGGCAGACGACTAACATCCAGCTTAATTTCCATCTTCTGCTTGTCCGCTTCATGAAGTTAACTTCCTCTCATATGTAGAAAAATAACACGTATTCTCTATACGAATCTATCATAAGGAAGATGTTGGTACAATGTGAATTTTGACACATTGATACATTTTGTTTCGCGGACAGTAAGACCGATTAGCGAGCACACCGGACGGTCCTTGGTCATTGCGTTCAGTTAGCACGTGGAGAGGGCAGGCAGAGGGGTTACGACCGCTGTTGAAATCTTGTGCTTTGGATTGGACCTCTACCTACCCTCTTTTGAGCTACTTTCGATCAAGACGTTACGTTCTCCGCACGCTCCGAATCCGGTTTTGCAGATCGTACATCTTCTATCCGGTATTCGTATCCATGCAAGAAAATGCGGCAAGTACAAGACCGTCTGTACGGTGCGCTTATACGCCATATGACGCAACTCGTTCAGCAGAAGTACCAGTATAATCGGCATCGGGAATGCGAAGAGGAGCTGATAGAAGCGAATGAAAAGCGTGTTGGTGAACAGCCTGCGGAACTGGACGAAGGTGAAAACTGCTCGATTTCAATCCGACCCATGGACTCGCGGCGAACCCCTTGAAAATGCTATACTCCTGGAAAGCGATTACACTTCCGAGCATAGGTGCAACTTAAATATGAGGAAGTACAGCATGCCGGGAACTAACATGAAGTAAAATGCTTTATGCTTGCGAACATAGCGCCATAGAGAATCGTTTCTCTTCGGACGGGATGCAGGTGCGCGTTGTTGCTCTGCGGCTTGGATAGACGGCATATCGGCGCTCCTGTCACAGTAAGATCAACATAGTTATAGAGGTTGGCGGAGCCTTTCCTGCTTACTTTCTCACTATAGAACCGATACCTTATGCACAGAATAAGACTATGTTTGGTTTTACAGTGCTAAGTTATGATTTCGTACGGAGTACAGGGTGGATCAGAGTGAGTGGTGCAGAGTGGCACATAGTCAGGAGGAATCAGAATGAGTGCGAGTGATAGAGAGTGGATGAAGCAAGCGATGGAGCTGGCGTACCGTAATGCGGCGGAGGGGACGGGCGGTCCATTCGGATGTGTGATCGTGAAAGACGGCGTAATCGTGGGCCGGGGGATGAACCAAGTGACGACGCTGGGTGATCCGACAGCACACGCCGAGGTGCAGGCGATTCGCGATGCATGCCGAGCACTCGGCAGCTTCCAGTTGGACGGCTGCGACGTGTATACGAGCTGCGAGCCTTGCCCGATGTGCCTCGGCGCCATCTATTGGGCGCGGCCACGCGCTGTGTATTACGGCTACTCGCGTGACGAGGCGGCGGCGATCGGGTTCGACGACGCGTTCATCTACGAGGAGATCGCCGCGCCGCTTGATGTTCGCCGCATTCCGATGCGGCGTGTGGAGCAAGATGGCCGCGGCGAGTTCGCGGACCCGTTTGGTTTGTGGAGCCGGCTGGACGGCAAGACGGAGTATTAGAGGTTGTCGATTCATTGTGAGTACAGAAGTGGAAAGTGAAAAAGAGGACCCCAGCGAGTTTTGGCTTGAACCTCCATACCGCGAAATCCCTTATACAATCATAGGAGGTTCAAACAAGATGTTTGAGCTAAAGGGGTCCTTTTTCACTTGGAACGGCCGCTTGGCTTCCATCGGCAATGAATCGACAGCCTCAGTATTAGGAGCTTGCCGAATTTTGCAAAGCACGGAACACCTCCAGAAGCACAATGTTCAACGTCAGCCAGACGCCCCCGAACACATAGCCTGCCACAACATCGCTAGGGTACTGCACATCGAAGTAAATCCGGCTGATCCCTACCAGCGTACTCACCAGCAGAACCAGGAGGACGGCAGCCAAGCGAAGCTTGTAGTCTCCGTAATGGCGGAAGATCAGGAACGCTGCGAACCCGATAACCGTCAACGTGATTAACGTCTGCTCGCTCGGAAATGTATAAGGAAACGGCTCGGCAGACGGCTCGGGACCGACTCGATGGAACAGCACGCGCAGCGCCTCATCCCACACCTCGCCCCCAACCACGACGACCGCAAGGAAGCTAATCTCCAGTAGACGGTTTTTGCCTAGCAGCCAGATCCATCCGACGGTGATCGCAATTAGAGGTGCAAACACATAATAAGACCCCAGTATCGCCAGCCGATTCATCGATAGGGTCCAGTCCACACCGAACATCGAATCTACAATATAAGCCGTCACCTCGTCGAACTGCGCGAACTCCTGCTCCAGTACCGTTTGAATCAACCCGATCATGAGAGCGACCAGCAGGAAGAACAACCCGGAAGCGGCAAGCACAACAAACTTCACCTTGCCCATGGAATGAAACGTTCGCAGCGCCAGCTCCAATGTCATCATGAAGCGCCCCACGATAGCCTGCTTATGATTGCGATACAAATACACTAGCAACATGATTGCGCAACCCGCAAGACCCGCCAGAAGCAGATAGCGGTTGACTTGTCCATGAAATTGCTCCCACTTCGGCCCCAGCACGTAGCCCAGGGAAACGAAGACACACACCCAGATCAAAGCGCCCGAGTAAGCGAAGATGGCATAGCGGCGAAACGAAAGGCGTGTAACTCCCGAGAAATACCCCGTCACATGGCGCACACCAGGGATATAATACGTCAGGAGAAGCAACTTGTTCCCGATTTTTTGAAA
Organism: Paenibacillus sp. P4_E11; assembly: GCF_056401635.1. Classification (NCBI taxonomy): domain Bacteria; kingdom Bacillati; phylum Bacillota; class Bacilli; order Caryophanales; family Paenibacillaceae; genus Paenibacillus; species Paenibacillus sp. P4_E11. The sequence goes on from NZ_JBFUIX010000001.1 coordinate 48,622, forward strand.
CCAGATTGATATTTTATTCAGCTGTGTCGGCCCCAGATGAAACCGCGAGCCGTGCTTCTCGAAGAATGGCAAACCTAACCGATATCCGATCCAGTATGAGACCGTCATGCCGAGCGAGACTCCCACCCATGCAATCAGGACAACCGCGAAGAAGTTCAGCTTGTGTTCATACACGAGCAAACCCGCATAACTCATGATCGCTTCACCAGGCAGGGGCAAGGCTAGCATCTCCAGGAATAGGGCGAGAAAAAGAATCCCATAACCGTAATTCTCGATCATTTGGGACAGAACATCCATGAGCGGAACACCTCCTTCTTGTCAGTGTCGGTCCGAACCTCATTTTCATACTACTATTTTTCAAAAAAAAATTCACACTCGACCCCCATAAACGTCTCTCCAGCTTCGTATACTGTTATGCAACGTTCTATATACAGAAAGACATCCGTTACTCAGCCCAAAGTTGACCCCACATACGTCCTAAGTTGGCGGGGGATCCCACAATCTGATTAAGGTGGTGTTCGTTATGGAATTGGCGATTGTATTGGTGGCAGCTGCCGTTCTGATTACGGCAATCGTGATGCGAAGTCGAAGTTGGCAGACGGTCATGGCCGGAACAGGCCGTTCGGCGGATGAGGTACAAGCGAAGTATGCGTATCTCAAAGCCAAACAAGTCAAGTGCAAGCTCAAGACCGAAGAGAATCCCTCGATGGGTGCTGTTCAAGGCAACGCTGCTTACGCAGTCGATGCCCCCGCCCAAGTGAGGCTGACCGTGCACAAGAAGGACGTTGAGCGTGCTTCCCAACTATTGGAGACCTTCGATAAGGAAGCTGAATTTTCTTTATAATTTGATCATACTGCTAAGTAACGGAATGGAAAAAGCCGACTATCTCCTGTTTTCAGCGAGAAGGTAGTCGGTCTTTTTTTTGTGAAAATTGTTCAGTCAGCCAAGCTGACGTGTCGGTCGGTTATTCTTTCGAAGCTTGATCAAAAGCTTGCAGAAAGGCGCTAACCGGCTGCGCGCCTGTCAGTGCATACTTGCCGGCGAGCACAAAGAACGGCACGCCGGTAATGCCGACTTGACGTCCGAACGCCAGGTCGTCCTCTACCTGCTCCACGCCTTCTCCCTGCTCTACACGAGCTCGAAGCGAATCCGGGTCCGCGCCACATTCAGCGGCTAGCTCCAGCAACACATCCAATTGTCCGATGTACTTGCCTTCCTCGAAGTATGCGCGGTTCACCGCTTCGACGTACGCGGTCGTCTGGTCAGCCGGCATCAGAGCAATGACTTGATGCGAGAGCAGCGTATTCGGCGAACGCTCGACTTTGTCGAAATCGAAGTGGACGCCCGCCGCCTTCCCTGCCTGCACGACTTGCCCGAACAATTGCGGCAGGTCAACCCGGCCTGCGAACTTCTTCTCCATCGACTCGCGGAATGGTAAGCCTTCCTTCGGCGTGCTTGGGTCCAGTTGGTACGCTCTCCACTGCAGCTCGACTGGCTGCCCCCATTGCTGCAACGCTTGAAACAAGTTTTCTTTGCCAATTCTGCACCAAGGGCAGACGGTATCGTGAAAAATTTGAATTTGCATAAGAGGGTCCCTCCTTGAAGTGAATGATCTAGACCTAAGCATACCTCAAAACACGCTTGAGTCCAAGCTCGCGAAACCGGCGAAGCGTGCTTTCGTATGGTTCATATGATAGGGTTACATTAATGGGATTGAACATTAGGAAAGTGGGGCCAGACATGTTCCAACGAGACTATATAATGCGAATGGTCGAACAACTTACGCAGATGGCGGGGGTACTGGTCGGGTTCAAGCAGAATCGGGAGCCGCAACTAGCGCTCCTTCATATCGACGAGCAGTTACGGCGCCTGTTAGGGCTGAATCCGAAGCTGCTGCAAAGCTTGTCCGACAGTGCTCTGTTGGATTTGTTGCGACAAGGCCCCGACGGGGGGACCGACAAGATCCTGATCGTCGCCATGCTGATCAAGGAGCAAGGTGACTTCCAGCTCATGCTCGGGGACTTCACAACGGCGTATAATCGCCACTGCCGAGCGCTGAATCTTTACTTAACGGCGGCTGCAGAAGATGCAGATCGGACGTATATCGACTATAAAGCGGATATCAAATATTTACTTGAAGCTCTTCGCCCTTATGAACTGCCAGTCGCAACCCGGCTCGCCCTATGGCCTTACCACATGACCCAGGGATTGTATGCCGAAGCGGAGAATGAGCTGTTCCAGCTCTTAGAGGAAGGCCACGGTGATGAGTCGCTTCTGGCCGAGGCGATCACACGGTATACCGGGCTGCTCGACATCGACGAAGCCGAGCTTGAAGCAGGCGGGTTATCGCTTGAGGAAGTCAAGGATGCGCTCGCACAATTGAATGAGAAACAAACAGGCTCTCCCCTATAACTCTGGGGAAGCCTGTTTGCGATACCTATAACTGCTGCAAATCCTGCTTGTCTTCTTCCAAGTCCGCTCTCGCTTGCTCTACCGGTGCTTGATTCATACTGATGGTCGCTTGCTCCAAGGCATGCTCTGCTTTCTCCACCGCGTTCTCGGCCTGCTGAATGGTAATGTCCGTCGGGTGCGATTGCGCTTGGGAAACCGCATTATGGGCGGTGACCACCGAATTCTGCGCTTGGGAGATCGGGTTCTGGGATTGTAGGCTGGAATCGTGCTTGCTCATGGACGTTCCTTCTTTCCGAATGGGATAACAACGTCCTTAATATGGCAAGTAAGGGTCCTTTTTATTCGGAGGGTGGATTAGGACGGATTGGCATAATGCAACTTTTCCCATTTTCCAGCGTTAAAAGGGATGTTCGCATTTTCCTTAAAAGGAGCACATTCCCTATGAAATGTAAATCCATTGCAGCGCTGGCTGCGATCGTATGGATGGCTATGGCCGTCGTTCCCGTTCCATCTCAGGCGCAATCGAAGGTGCTGGCCATTGGGACGGTGATCGGCAGCGTGCTCTCAACGGATATTCGCGCATTCGTCAATGGAGAGGCGATCCACTCGATGAACATCGGTGGCAGTACGGCCATTGCCGTGGAAGATTTGCGCAGCTACGGCTTTGACGTGTCGTGGGATCCACTTGAACGTCAAGTCGAGATCCACCCCAACCCGGCGAAAACCGTTCGATCAACGTACACCCCGGATAGCGGGGGAAACCAAGCGGTAGGAAACAAAATCGCCGATGTTCTGGCAACGAATATTCACACTGTCTCACTCGGAAAAGAAATTCCCTCGTTCAACATAAACGGGACAACAGCTGTGCTCCTCCAGGATCTCGCCCCGCTGCTTGGCAGCCTGGAATGGAACGAGAAGACGCGTACTGCCTCGTTCACGGAAAGTAAAACGTTGGCCCCCGATCCGCGGGCAGCGCAAAGCTCCGTATATCCGCTTCAGGTAGAGCATGTATCGAGCAATCGATTCACCATTCAGTTCACGGATGACGGCATGTACTTCGGGAAGCAGATCGGCTTCGGGCAGGACGGACGGTCGATGTTCTCGGTTGAACAGATCGCAGACCTGCTCGGCTATCAAACGGAAAAACAGCGAGGCGGGCGCTACGTTCATAACGACTCCAGCGGCTTTCAAATCGGAACCGATTTCGAAACGGTGGGGTTGTATTGGTTCGACGGCAAGTACGACGAGAAGAAGCTGACGTATCCTGCCGTGGAACGGGACGGAGAGCTCTATATGTACGAGTTCGATATGAAGGCGCTATTCGGCTACACCAGCAATTGGGATCAGGATAAAAGGCTGCTGGATATCGATTATGCCAGATACGATGTGAAGGATTTCGGGATTCCGGAACACGTGGACAGCTACTGGTACGCGGTAAAGGGATTGATGTTCGCACCGCTTCCGGGAGATTTACCGAGGCTGACGGTGACCACTAGAAGAGGCGGGACAACGTTCGGAGGAAATTCTTCTACGTCGATCACGGAGCAGCAGACGCCGAGCGGTGCCCCTATCTATATGTTCTCGTCCGCAGCTCCTATGGATCTTGGAGACAATGCGGTCAAGGTCGACTATCGCATAGGCGACCGCATTTTGTTCAGCAAAACGTTCGACATTGTGCTCACCCCTGAGCTGCTTAAGCCGGTCATCAATTACGGCGATCTTCCGCAAAGGTTCGGCGATTTCAGTTCGATCACCCTAGAAGGACCGGCTTCCGGCCAAGTCCAGACGAAGGACGGGAAGGTCGAGGTAATCGGGAAGGTGATCGCAGCGCATGGATCTGGATTGCACGCGGTGATCGAGAAAGAGGACGGCGTCAATTGGACCGATCGCGAGACTGCGGAGATTCCGTTCGATCAAGCCCGATTTGCAACGATGCTTCCGCTCAACCATGGGACTGGGCGCTACCGGGTTACGTTGCGTTCCGATCTGAGGACGCCTCCTAGTCGGATTCGGAAATTCGACCCCTACATCGATGTCGCCCGATTTTACGTCAACTATCAGGACGGGGTGTCCCGCATCGTTGGCATGGACGGGAATGAAGGCTTCACCTGGCGCGACGGAAAGCTGCTCCATACGATGAATACAGGAAAGACGTGGGATGTCGTCACTCCTGCCGGCATCGGCGGCAAGGATCGCCTGATCAACGCCGATTTCCACGATCCTTATTCAGGGTTTGCCTTCTATCTCACGGAAGACAAGAAGCTTATTGCGGCGCACCGACTATATGATGGAGGAGACCAGCAGTCCAACTGGGAAACGTCGGCCCTACCGACGACTGAGACATGGGAGACATCGCCTGACGTAACGCCATATCTAGCGTATTATGAATATCTTCCGAATTATGTGCTACTCACCTCTTCGCCAGCAGCGGGCCAAATGAACAAATCGCTCTACAGATCGGACGATCGAGGCAAATCGTGGACACGCGTCGGCGATTTGACGTCCGACATAAGCGGCTACCCGACCGGCATCAGCTTCCGCAAGGAGAAGGAGGGTTGGATTGCTGCGGCCTATCACGGACAGGACAACATCCCGTTCTACCGGACGAAGGACGGCGGACGAACATGGGCGATCCAGCACGTCGACGTACCCGTCGAATTGCAACGAGCTTACGCCAATGTATACCCGGCCGTCTTCGATCAGGAAAGCGATAATCACGGCCTCTTCATCGCCGAATTCGTGCAGGACGGGGAGAAGACGTACGTCCCCTATGAGACCAAAGACTCTGGCGAAACGTGGAACCCGCTCCCCTATCGGCTGAAGGATATTCAGGGGGTTCCGGTGTTGCATTTTGACGGCCTTATTATGGGCAGGGCGATCTCCAATGACGGCAACACCATCTATACGATGGATACGTACAATCATGAAGATTGGCAGCCGATCCAATCGGGCCTTCCCTTGAACGATGCTTCGCAATTTGTCCTGCGCACGGACGGCTTCGGGTGGGTGCTTCTGAACGGCTTCATCAAGGTGACGAAAGACGGCGGGAAAACGTGGAACGATCCGGCGTGACGCTTGGTAAAAAGAGCCTCAGGTCCGCTAGGAAGCGGATACTCTGAGGCTCTTTCCATTTACTTCGATTTCTCCATGTTCCCTTTCCAGGCTAGAATGCCACCCTGCAATTGCGTGAGTTCCAATACACCATTCTTCTTCAATAGAGCGGCTGCCTGCTTGCTCCTCATTCCGCTTTGGCAATACAAGAATACATGGTGATTCTTAGGCACTTCGCCCACACGTCCTCTTAATTCAGACAAAGGGATATTGATAGCGCCGGGAATATACCCGCCCTTGAATTCGTTCTTCTCTCTAACATCAATCAGGATCTTATTCGAACGCCCCTCGATCTCCTTCTGAAAGTCATGGGCATTCAAATTCCTCAATCCTTTCATTGGAGCTAACCGCACGAACAGAAACAGACCTATTAAAACCAAGATCACGATCAATCCCCAAATTGAGTTATCCATCCGATACATGCTCCTTTATGATTAGCGCTCTTAATGTTCGTGAATGGCGCAACGGTTCGGACCTATCTCCATATCGCGTTGCTCCTCTTCCGTGGGGGTAAGCTTCCCCATATTGATTTGTCTAATTTCCTGATACGCATTCGGTTGAGGAGGTAAATTCTCCGTAACTGCTCTTCGGAACGCAGCCTCGTCCTGGATGTTCAAGCCTGGATTATCTCTATACAAATCGCCCAAACGCGCACTTACTTTACCCCCTTCACCCAATTCGGATACTTTGCCAAAATGAGCAGGAAGGACAAGTAGATCCTCAGACAGTTCCTTGTAGCGATTGTACAGTGTGTGGCGAAGGTCGCTGACCCAATCCTCTGCTTTTCCGGCCAAATCAGGTCGTCCGATCGATTGAACAAACAAACTATCTCCCGATAGCAAGTACTGATGATCCACGATTAGTGATGTGCTTCCAATTGTATGACCGGGTGAATACACGGGCTGAATATGAATCTTCGTTTGACCGACCGTAATATCCGCATTCTCTTCCAGCTTGTGATAGGCGAAGACCACTTCATCCGCGTCCTTCGGAGGCAGCCAGTAGCTTGCTCCCGTTCGCTCAGCTAATAGTAGTCCGCCAGAAATATGGTCAGCATGCAGATGGGTATCCAGCGTATGCTTGACCACGGCGTTGTGATCTTTGGCAAAATCCGCATATACGTCCGTCATCCGCACTGTATCGATTACAGCCGCTTCCCCATTCGAGATCACCATATAGGACAGACAGCCTTTACCTACACGCACGAATTGATAGATGGCGCCTCCATCCTTCAAATCCTCAATATGGATTGGTTCCAGATGTTCGCTCCATGATTTCATGCCGCCCACAAGGTAGGAGACATGCTGTATGCCCTGCTCTATCAGTTGCTCCGCGACAAATAGGGATGAACCTTCTTTCGCACACACAACCAGCACTTCCTGATCGGGCGGTAGTTGATCCATAACCGCATCCACGCCATCAAGGAGCTCAAAGTACGGAATATTAATACCCTCAACGTTCTTCCCTTCTATCTTCCACTCCGAATAATCACTATCATTACGAACATCCAATATAAATACGGACTCATGCTGGAGAATTTTTCTTGTCAATTCGCCTGCCGTCATCCCTTTTACTCCAGCCCTAGCCATCGTATTGCGCCTCCTTATTCGATTTCTCCAACCCAGTTGTTCATGCCACCAAATAAATTGTTCACCTTGCTGTATCCAACAGAATGCAGGTAGTTACAAGCCTGGGCACTTCGATTCCCGCTTCTACAAACCAAGATGAGCTCCTTATTCCTATCCAATTCCCCTATTCGTTCAACGAAACGGCTCAGTGGGATGTGAATTATATTAGGGATATGTCCGGCGTCGTACTCATCCTGTTCACGGACATCCACGAACTGAACTTCCTTATTAGTCAACAGAAGTTTGGCTTCATGCGGCAGTAGTTGCTTCCAGTTCTCTTCGTCTGTCATTTGGATTCCTCCTCGTTAAAAACATATACCCCTACCCGTATTAGTATGTTTGTAATATAGTATAGTTTTTATCATTCGTCAAGTTTTGAGTATCTAGTGGCTACGACTGCCAAACATTAGTAGGAAACACAAAAAGACGATCCACCGAGCTTTCGCCAGATGGATCGTATTCGTTAATGCATGAGACTCCTATGCCGCCTGCTTCTTCTCTTCTTGAGGCGCATGAACGCGCTTGATGAAGAAGCCTAGGACGAGCGCGATGATACCGATCAAGAATCCAATTAGAAAGGCATCTTGCAGCCCGGCAACCAACCCTTCCGCCGGATTCGGATTCGGTGTAGATTCCATATAATTCTTCGTGCCGGCTGACATGATGCTGATGAATAGGGCGGTGCCGATGGCACCAGCCACTTGCTGCAGCGTGTTCAGAATCGCCGTTCCATGCGAGTACAAATGACGAGGCAACTGGTTGAGACCCGTTGTCTGCGCAGGCATCATCACGAGGGAAATCCCGACGAGCAAGATGATATGGAGTGTCACAACATGTCCGGCCGTTGTCTCAACGGTAATGCCCGTGAATAGCCAGACGGCTAGCAGCACCAGAATGAGTCCCGGTATGACCAGCACCCGGGGGCCGAACTTGTCGAACAGCTTCCCGGAGATCGGCGCCATGATTCCGTTGATGATGCCGCCCGGCATTAAGGTCAAGCCCGCTTTGAATGCGGTCATCATCAGCGCGGTCTGCAGGAACAGTGGCAGTAAGATCATCGTGGAGAATAACGTCATCATGAGCACTAGCATCATAACCGTCACTAGCGAGAACATGGGGTATTTGAACGCCCGGAGGTTGAGGATCGGCTCCTTCACAACGAGCTGCCGCACGATGAATAAGAGAAGCGCGATCCCACCAACAACTATCGTCCAGACTACTATGGGAGCGGACCATGAGCCTTCTCCTGCTTTGCTGAATCCATATACAACACCCCCGAAGCCAATGCTGGACAGAAGAATCGATACCACATCCACCTTCGGCTTGGTCAGGTCAGATACGTTCCGCAGATACGCGGCTGCGAAGACGACGGAGAAGATCGCAAGCGGAATGACGGAGTAGAACAGCCAGCGCCAATCCAACTGGTCGATAATGAGGCCGGCCAATGTCGGCCCGATGGCCGGTCCGAACATGATAACTAGCCCGATCATCCCCATAGCGCCCCCTCGTTTCTCAGGAGGGTAGATCAAGAGTATCGTATTCATCATGACGGGCAGCATGAGCCCCGTCCCGAGTGCCTGGACTACCCGTCCCACGAGCAGCATGCTGAACGCAGGTGCGGTACCGCAGATGATCGTTCCGACCAGGAACAGAATCATAGCGGTCAGGAACATCTGCCTCGTGGTGAACCACTGTTGAAGCAGCGCGGTTACCGGTACGAGGACGCCGATGACGAGCATATAGGCCGTGGACAACCATTGAATCGTAGCCGGTGTAACAGCGAACTCCTTCATCAAATCCGGAAAGGCGATGTTCAGCAGCGTTTCGTTCAAGATCGCCACAAATGCGCCGATCACCAGCGCAGCCACGATTGGCCCCCTTTTGATTCCACTTAAATCTGTTGATGCACTTGCATCCGATGAAACGTTCAATTTCAATCCTCCTTTGAGTATATGAAAGATACATTCTCCCCTCATATTCTTCCATTTTACCATTCCTGAATTTGCCGAACAAATGTTCATATTATGAATTTTTTGAAAAAGATACTACGGGTAAAATGCTATAATGACACCATACGCTGTCCATCATGGAGTTGGAGGAACCCCTTTGTTTCGAATTATGATCGTGGAAGACGATAAGAAAATTAGACAAATCGTAGCCGACACGCTGCGTAAATGGCAATATGAGGTCATCGAGGTATCTGCGTTCGAGCAAGTCTTGGACGATTTCGTAAAGGGTCAACCGCATCTGGTGCTGTTGGACGTTAACTTGCCTCTGTTCGACGGCTATTACTGGTGCAATCAGATTCGCTCCGTCTCCAAGGTGCCTATTATTTTCCTATCCTCCCGGAATCAGAATATGGACGTCATCATGGCTATCAATATGGGGGCCGATGATTTCGTGCAGAAGCCGTTCGACCTGGGTGTTCTCGTCGCCAAGGTAAGCGCGCTCTTACGGCGCAATTACACGTACCAGGATGAGAGCCTCCAATTGACCCACCGTCAGCTCGTCTTTCACTTGTCCAACTCCTCCGTCCAGTATGGAGAGCAATCGACAGAGCTGTCTCGGAACGAATTCATCGTCTTACAGACCCTGATGCGGAACATCGGGAAGATCGTCACCAGGGACGAACTGATGCAGATCCTCGATGAAGCCCACCCGCTCCTGGCGAAATTGTCTCAACGAGCTCTTCTTCAGATCGAGGAGCGACTTCCCCTCCAGCCATACTTCGCCTCCTGAGAGCTTGTCGATCGTAGACAACACATTCATCAGCGTGGATTTTCCCGAACCGGAAGGTCCCATAATCGCCGTGAATTCCCCTGGTTGAATCGTAAGATCGATATTTTTCAGTACAGCCGTTGTCCCATATTGTTTGGATAAATTTTTAGTTTGAATAACCGGTTGCATCTTCTTCTCCCTCCCTTTCCTGCTTCTTACTATAGACAAGAATTGGATTTGCAACCATCGAACTAACGTATATCCATGTGACAGTTTTGTCACTATCAGAACAACCCCAACTGCTCCGGCGGCGGGTCCGGCAAGTCCGGATGCGCCAGCCCCAGCATATCCATGAACTCCAGCGCATTGGTGGCCGCGTCACCGCCGGAGTTGTTGTTGAAGATGACGCACACTTCGGCCGAGCCTTGCTCTAACAGCTTCAGATGCGCCACCCACTCGGCGAACTCGGCCTCGCTATAGCGGTACAAGTACCGCACCTCCCGCCAATCGCGGTCGGGCTGCTTCGTCCAACCTCCTGCATTGCGGCCGTGGAACCGCACAACCGTCACGCCGGGATGCGTCGGATGCAGTACGGTCGGTACGGAGCCCGGAGGCACTTGCGGCTCATCGCACACGCTGTGCATCCAGCCCTCGCTCGCCATGAACGTCAGCGTCTTGTCCCGAAACTCAGGCGTGAACCAAGACTGATGCCTAAATTCCAGCGCCACTGGTATGTCCCCCATTCTCTCCTTCGCCTCCCGCAAGACCGCAACATTCTCACGTGTACAATCGAACCACGGCGGATATTGGAACAGCACAGTCTTCAGTTTACTTGCCTCCCGCACAGGACGAATCGATTCGATAAAAGCGTTGTACATGACGGATGTGTTCTCGAACGGATTTTTGCCACGCAGATGACCCGTCATCCCTTGGAATGCTTTGATCACGAAGGCGAACTCATTCGGCGTATCGTCAACCCACTTGGCGAAATTCCGCTCCGGCTGCACGGCGTAGAACGAACTGTCCACCTCCACGGTACGGAAATAACGGCTGTAGAGCCTCAGCCGATCTTGCGAACTCGCCCCCTCCGGATACAAGTCATGATGATCACCCCAACCAGCCAACCCAATTGTAATCAAGCGCCAACCCTCGCCTTCCGGTCACACCTGTATTCGAACACCCAGATTGACAGCAAGAGCCAAGTGCCGCTGGCCAAATACCCTCCAAGCACGTCGCTGGGGTAATGAACACCTAGATATATTCGGCTTAACCCGATTCCCAGGATGAATAACACGCTGACCAGGACGAGAACCGAACGCCCCCAATTACTGGAGATATGGCGCCACAACAAGTAGGTGCTGATCCCATAGAACGCGAACGCTGCCATCGAATGCCCACTCGGGAAGCTATAGCCCGCTTGTTCAATTAACCGGTGAATCGTAGGCCGTTCTCTGTGAAACCACGATTTCAACAAGGAATTGAGTATGGCGGAGCCCCCGACCACCCACACAAAGAGGATCAGCTCCCGGCGATGCCCCAATACGAAGTATAGAAAGGCCATCAGCAATAAGGCCAGAACCGCAACTACCTCGCCCGAGCCAATAAACGACAGCCCCTTCATCAGGCTCGTCCAGCCCGGCGATTCCAATCCTTGCACCTTGGCAATGTTCCATTCGTCGAATCGGGCGATCCTTTGGTTACCGATCAGAATGGCGATCATACCGAATCCAATAGCCGATAATAGGCTGATGAAGAATGCACTCGTTAACTTTAGTTTTAAATTCATACGGGAAGCCCGCCCCTCTCTGTTTGTACCCTGGGTTTGTATAAAATGGTTATTCGCTTTACCCAGGCACGTTTCCTTTTATTATTATTTCCAGCCTTTTTGCATGTTCTGCGGATTGTGCCTTAAAATAAAGACGAATGACGTTCGCTAGTTACATCATCTGTTCCAAGACAAGGAGGAATGATTATGCTTCCATTTGTTTTCCATAATCCCACTAGATTGATTTTCGGAGAAGGGCAGTTGACCAAGCTTCCAGCAGAACTGGCAGCATACCCCTCCCGCGTGCTGCTTGTGTATGGCGGGGGCAGCATCAAGCGGAACGGCTTGTACGATCAGGTGGTCGCCAAGCTGCAAGCGGGCGGTATCGCATGGTCCGAACTGTCCGGGGTTGAACCGAACCCTCGTCTCTCCACCGTGAACCAAGGCATCGCCATATGCCGAGAGGAGAACATCGGTTTCATCCTAGCGGTCGGCGGAGGCAGTGTGATCGATTGTGCCAAGGCGATTTCTGTCGGAGCCAAGTTCGACGGTGATGTATGGGACATTATCAGCCACAAGGCGGCGGCCAAGGAAGCTCTTCCCCTAGGCACTGTACTTACGATTGCAGCGACTGGTTCGGAGATGAATACCGCCTCGGTGATCACGAATGAAGTTACATTAGAGAAGCTCGGCTGGGGTTCACCGCTAGTAGCGCCGCAATTCTCGATTCTGGACCCGGCTTATACGGTTAGCGTACCACGAGATCAGACCGTGTATGGTCTGGTCGATATTATGTCGCATGTATTTGAAAATTATTTCCACCACACCTCACCTACGCCGATCCAGGATGGATGGGCCGAGACGCTGCTACGTACGGTTATCGAGACTGCACCTCGGTTGCTCGAACAATTGGACGATATAAGCGCTAGGGAGACGATCTTGCTGTCCGGCACTTTGGCCCTCAATGGCCTATTGAACATGGGCGTACGTGGCGATTGGGCGACTCATAATATCGAACACGCTGTATCCGCGGTATATGATATTCCGCATGGAGGCGGTCTGGCGATTCTATTCCCGAATTGGATGACCTATTGTCTGGATGCTAATGTCGGACGATTCCGTCAGTTGGCGGTTAACGTCTTCGGCATCGATCCAGCAAGCAAGTCCGATCGTGATGTGGCCGTAGAGGGAATTGCTGCGTTGCGTTCGTTCTGGTCATCCATTGGTGCCCCAGCGCGATTGGCGGACTATGACATTGACAGCAGCCAACTGGAGCAGATGGCCGACAAGGCGATGAAGTTCGGAGCATTCGGCAATTTCAAGAAGCTGCAGAAGGAAGACGTCATGGCTATTTACCGGATGTCGTTATAAGTCTGTAGAGGGTGGCGCGTAATAAGTTGCACTTAAAAGCTTCAGATACGGACTGGATGATATGAAAATAGCATACAGAACATAACTGTGTCATTTCTGCGCAACCCGACTAGCTGTATAATTACAACCATAATGTGTCAGAGTGTGACTCTCGTCTACACAAGCCGCCCTTTCAGGACAGAGAGGGCTTATTGTTCATAAAAGGAGTGGATGGTCATGATAGGCAAATGGCTCGCTACGGCAAGCAAACGTTATTTCTACATCAAGCTGTTTATCTATACGCTGCTAGTAGCCATTCTGCCTCTCCTGATCATTAGTCTCGTCCTATACCGCAATACGACATCGGTCATGCAGAACGAATTACGTACGGCTAATGAAATCTACCTGAAGCAGACGGTGGATTCGATGGAAATGATCGTGAAACAAATCGGGAACAGCTTCCAGCAGACGGTATTAAGCGGAGCGATCAAGGAATTCGAGACGTTTCCACTCGGCACGTACTACGAAGAACTGAAGGAGAATTATAAGGACGATGAGTTGCGCGTCCTTTATTTGTATTTGAGCAGCAAATCGAATGTCCGTTGGTACTTGGACAACTTGAAGCGGTCGAACGAGTTCATTCAATCCGTATATTTCTACGACAACACGAAGAAGATCTTCCTGACTGGGACCGCTCAATATGCATTCGACGAATTCTACGATACGGCATGGAGTCTATCCACGGAAGGGATTCACGCTTACCCCATGATCAGCGACGTACGAGCAGCCCGACAGCCGGATGGTTCCTACAAGCAAGTGCTGCCTGTCATTTATATGTCTTCGACACAGGACAATTACATCGTCATCAATCTGGACGCCGAAATGATCTATAGTAAACTTTTCAGAAAGTTCATTCGTGATGATGCGCATGCTTTCTTCGTCTTATCCGGCGTGGGGAGGCTCATGTTCTACGACCGACAATACCCAATCAGCGAAACGATGAGCAAAGATCCTGATCTGCTCCGAAACATTGCGGAGTACCCGCAGAAATCATTCGAATCCGAGGTGCTGGGCAAGCAGTTGCTCGTGACGAACATCACTTCGGAGCTGCTCGGTTGGACATTTATAAGCGCCACCTCTGTGGATGAGATATATGAAAGCGTAACCAACATTAAAAACTTGATCTGGCTGACCCTGCTGCTGCTCGTATCGGCAACCGGAGTGCTTGTCTTTATTACCTCACGCCACATTTATAACCCGATTCGGCATCTGTTGTCGTTTATCACGAATAAATACAGCGAAGGAAACGGTCCACCTCCGGGCAGCAAACCGTGGGGCGAGCTCAAGATGATCCGCAGCAGTCTGGAGGATGCTTATGACAAACAAACGAAGCTGCAAGTCCGGTTGAAGGAAAGTTTGCCTGCGTATAAAAAAATGTACATCCAATCGTTGCTTCGCCCTAATCGGTTTGCCCGGGAGGAAATGGCCGAACGGCTGCAATTCCTGGGCATTCGACTGGAGCAAGAGGACTTGGCCTTGATGGTCGTTACCGTTAAGGAAGGGGAGATCTTGGGTCTGGATGTCGGGCAAGAGAAGATGAACAAACTGCACGTAGAGGATTTGATCCAGGATCTGATCCCCCGGGATTGGAACCGGATCGTGATGGAAGTGGTCGAAGATCAGTTCGTGCTCATCATGAACGTCCATCCAGGTCAAATGGCGGACGTATTCGAAGTCGCGGAACGTATCGTGCGGGATAGCCAGTATGAGCTCGGCATCCCGTGTACGATCGGGATCGGGAATGTTTGCCCCAGCCTACAAGATTTGCCGAGGGCTTATGAGGAAGCGAAGGAAGCGCAGCGGTATCGCATCGTCACAGGTGACAGCGACATTATCTACATTCAAGACATCAGGCTGGAGAATAGTCCCCTGCTGAGCTACCCGAAGGACAAGGAAATCGCATTAAACAACTACATGATCAATGGAGAAACGGAGCAGGCCCGGCACATGTTCGCCGAATTCGTGAAGGACCTGAAAGCTCAACAAGGGAAAGTGGATTTTCGCCAAATGCAGCAGTCGTTCATCCGGTTGCTCGGCAGTATGGTGGAAACGGCTAGCGGTCTCAGGCTGGATATGGAGAAAATCCTCAAGCGGAACACGAACCTGTACGAAACGCTGCTGCAAATGAAAGAGCTGAAGGACATTGTCCTGTGGTTCCACAAGATGATTGAGGATTTCACAAGCTGCATCGGCAGCGCCTATGAGGAGAAGAACAACAAGTACGTGAAGCAGGCACTGCAGCTGATGGAACAGACGTTCAGCGACAACATCTCGCTCACCTCCATTGCCGATCGGCTGCAGCTGAGTCCATCTTACTTCAGCCGGATCTTCAAAGAGCACACCGGGCAATCGTTCTCGGAATATGTGACGATGACGCGAATCGAGTACAGCAAGAGGCTGCTCCTCGAATCCAACCTGCTAGTCAAAGAAATCGGCGAACGTACGGGTTACCATAAAACAAACTATTTCATTAAGGTGTTCAAGGAGTGCACAGGCCTTACGCCTGGAGAATACCGCAAGATGCACGGTACGGAGGATGCCGCTTTGGAATGAGGATGCTACTTCTATGCGATGGATAAGAAAACAGCATGAGTTGCATAACTTTGGCGTATCCCAACCGGCAGTAAAGGCGCTAGGATAAGGAAGTCAGCATACGTGCCCTGGTCGGCCGACTACGGACGCTGAAAATGAAACCGCTTAACTTGTGCAAACGAATTCAATAGGAGGGTTCGATCCAAATGAAGAAATGGGTGTCGGTTACAACCATTCTCAGCATGGCATCAATTGCAGCCATCGGCTGCTCGTCTTCGAGTCCTGCACCAGCCCCGGCTTCCAGCTCCCCCGCTCCTAGCGGAAGCGTCGCATCTGTGCCCAAAAAGATCGACAAGGTGTATGTGTATGCGAATGCAGGCAATATGCAAGCCGTTACGGACAGCAGCAAGCCCGAAGTAGTCGAAGAGGTGCGCAAAGCGATCATCGATAAAATCGGAATTGAAGTAATCCCGATCATCCCGCCCAAAGGCTCGGAGGCCGATAAGCTGAACATCCTGCTGGCCTCGAGCGAACCGCTCGATCTATTCCTAGGGTCCATGTCGCTTCACCAAGCCAAGGGGGCAGTCATGCCGCTGAACGAGCTGTTGGATAAGCACGGTCCGAATAGCAAGAAGCTCTGGCCAGCCGACTGGAAGGGCGGCTGGGAAGCGCTCACGACCAAGGACGGCAAAATCTGGGGGCTGCCGATCAACGCTCCTTCGACAGGGAGCACCGTGCTGCTGCGCGACGACTGGATGAAAAAGCTGAACCTCAAGATGCCGACGACGATCGACGAGCTGGAGGCCGTGCTCAAGGAATTCAAGGATAAGGACCCGGCCGGCAACGGCAAGACGATTCCGCTGCTTACGAATTTCAACGAACTGAACACCTCCCTGGCTGCAGGATTCATGGACGTCGGGTATGGCAACTGGGTCGATACGGACGGCAAAGTGAAACCGCCCGTGCTGAATCCAGGCTACAAAGACTTTATCGCGAAGATGTCGGACTGGTACAAGAAGGGTTACATCTACAGGGAGTCGTTCTCCATCGACATCAATGCCCAGATCGAGCTGGTGAAGCAAAACCGGGTAGCGGGCGCCGCGCATTGGCACTCCAGGGAGCTGGGGAATCAGTTCGCCTTGCAAGCGACTACTCCGGAAGCCAAGTATGAGGTGGCGGATCAACTGCGAGGGCCCAAAGGACTGATCTCGACGATGGGCGGAGCGAGCCCGACCGGCTGGATGATCAGCAAAAATTCGAAAAATCCGGAAGCGGCTATGAAATATATGAACTGGCTGCACTCGGACATCGAGAATTACATGCTGGCCTATTTCGGAATCGAGGGAAAAAACTGGAAGTGGGTTGACAAATCCAAGCTTGTGTACGAGAAGCTGAACCGCGACTACCTGGGCGACTTGATCGCCGCAACATCATTTGCCTACACGATTCAGTTCAGGGACACGAGCCCTCAGACCGCCCCGGCCTTTGAATACTACCAGAAATATTTGACCAACCCCAAGTTTGGGAGGAAAGTCGCCCTCTTCGACGTAGAGTACAAGTTTGATGCCAAGGCGATCTCCGATGCGATTCCGACGCTAAACGACATCAACCGGATGATTGAGCAAGAGACGATCAAGTTCCTGATGGGGGCCCGGCCGCTGTCCGAATACGACAGCTTCCTGCAGGAGCTTAACAAAGCGGGCCTGGATAAGTGGATTGCCGCCTACACGGCCGAGTACACCAAGAACAAATAATAGCGCGGGTAGGAGCCGGAGTCATACGATCAGCGGGCGGACGGCGAAGGCTCCGTCCGCTGGTACATTCGGGCTGTTCCGTCAGCCTAGAGGGGAGGGAAGCTACCGGTGCATACGCGAACACTGGGTTTGCTTAAGAAGAATCGACTGTACTACGCCCTGATCTTGCCCGGCATTGTGTATTTTCTGGTCTTCCATTACACGCCGATGTATGGACTGATCATTGCGTTCAAGGATGTCGCGCCTTTCGACGGACTAAGCGGGATATTTTCGGCGGAATGGGTCGGCTTGAAGCATTTCCGGAACTTTTTGGACTCCTACTATTTCTGGGACATTATGGGGAATACGCTCCTCATTAGCTTATATAGACTGCTGTTCGGCTTCCCGGCGCCCATCATTCTAGCCTTGCTGCTAAACGAGGTAGGAGGCCTAGCCTTCAAACGGACGGTGCAGACGATCTCCTACTTGCCGCACTTTCTGTCCATGGTGGTCGTCGCGGGGTTAGTTACGACCCTGCTGAAGACGGACGGCGGATTCGTTAACGATATTTTGCAGTACATGGGCTTCCATCCGATCTCGTTCCTAAGCAGCTCGGACTATTTTCGCCCAGTACTTGTCATCTCGGGCATTTGGAAGGAAGTCGGGTGGGGCATGATCATCTATTTGGCTGCCATCGCCGGGATTGACACGCAGCAGTACGAAGCCGCTAGAGTGGACGGAGCGGGACGGCTGCGCCAGATGTGGCATATTACACTGCCGGGCATGCGGCATATTATTGTCATCTTGTTCATCCTGTCCATCGGCGGGATTATGGATGCCGGATTCGAGCAGATCTTCCTGCTCTATTCCCCTCCGGTCTACGATGTAGCCGATATTCTCGATACGTATGTGTACCGCAAAGGGCTTGTCGACGTGCAGTATTCGTTCGCCGCCGCGGTAGGCTTATTCAAATCCGTGATTGCCGTTGTATTGATTCTAAGCGCGAATTACTTAGCCAAGAAATTCGATCAGGAAGGGATCTGGTAAGGGGTGATGACGCGTGGCTCGAAGTAAGCGTTCAACAGGGGAAACGGCCTTTCAACTATTCAACTACACGCTGTTGACCGTGCTGGCATTGTTGTTTGTCCTCCCCTTTCTGGCCGTCCTCTCCACATCGCTTGTAAGTGAGTCGGAATTGATGCGCAGAGGCAGCTTCATTCTCATTCCTGAGACTATCGATTTTGGGGCGTATCACGTGCTGCTGTCGCAAGGATCGATTCTTTACAATGCGTATGGGGTCACGATTACGAGGGTGGTCGTAGGCACGACGCTGAACTTAATCTTCACTGCGATGATGGCGTACGGCCTCTCCCGCAAAGCGCTCCCGGGCAAGACGGCGCTCATTATGTTCGTGTTTATTACGATGTTATTTCACGGTGGATTAATTCCGAATTACTTGCTGATGAAATATTTGCACCTGACGAATACGTTCTGGGTCATGATTGTCCCAGGGTTGATCAGCGCATGGAACATGCTGATTATGAAAAGCTTCTTCTCCCAGCTGCCGGATAGCCTGGAGGAGTCCGCTACGATTGACGGGGCAACGCCCCTGCGCATCCTGACTCATATCGTCTTTCCGCTCAGCCTGCCGACCTTCGCCACGATCGGATTGTTTTACGCTGTGGCGCACTGGAACGCCTGGTTCGATGCGGTCATCTACATCACGGATGTGAACAAGATGCCGGTACAGGTGCTGATGAGGAAGATCGTGCTGACGATGACCAGCCAGGATTTGAACGCCGAGCTCATGAGCGACTTGATGGCCAAGCCGACTCCGCAAAGCTTGAAGGGCGCGATGATCATCGTGACGACGCTGCCGATCCTGTGTGTGTACCCGTTTTTGCAGAAGCATTTTGTTAAGGGTGTTTTGACGGGCTCGTTAAAAGGTTGAGGGACCGTTCCTATAGGGTCCAATTAAGGTCCAATACAAATCAGGGAGTGTGCACATGAAGGTAGATCGAGAGAGGGTTAAACAGTATGTGTCCGGACCGATTGCTTCGGTCAGTACCCCCTTCACCCGGGAGGGCGACATTGATTACAAGGCGCTGCGGAATGTGGTTGAATTCATTATTGCGGCGGACAGTGGAACGATTCTGCTCACTTACGGGGACAGCTTGTACAGTATCTTGACGGACGCCGAGATTGCCGAAGTGACCCGTGTCGTAGTGGAGCAGAATGCAGGCCGGAAGCTAGTCGTTGCCGCAGGAAACTGGTGGACCGGCGAGTCGATCCGCTTCGCCGGGTATTGCCAATCTATCGGGGTAGATCTGTACATGCCGCTTGCGCCGCACTGGGCCGGTTCCAGCACGACCCAGACCCTGGTCGAGCACTTCACACAAATCGCCAAGGTGATGCCGGTGATGGTCGTCACGGCTCTGGCGCCGGGCGTAGGCGTTCCACTTGCGGCGATCAAGACACTGGTTGAACAGGACAATGGGATCTTGGCCGTGAAGGACGATATAGCCGGAGGTTATGGGCGCCGGTTGGCTAGTCTGGTGGAAGGGCGTTGGTCGTTCTTGTCCGGCGGGCGCAAGGAAAATCACCTGGATGCGCTGCCCTACGGAGCGGACGCCTACTTATCGATCTATATGCGCTTCATGCCGGAGATCGCCCATCGCTACTGGGCGGCCGTGCAGGCGGGCGATATCCGGGAAGCGGTGGCGATCATCAATACGTATGACATTCCGTTCATGGACTTCGTAGCGAGTGTCGGAGCGGATTTCGATGCGGTCATTCACGGGGCGATGGAACTGTACGGGGTGGCGGAGCGGTGGCGCCGACTGCCGTATAACAACTTGACGGAGGAGCAGATGGACAAGCTGAAAGCTTTCTTAGATGCACGGCCATGATGAAGACCATCGAGAAATTGCAGCGCGGCGAGCACGCCTTCATCGTCTGCATCGGAGATTCGATCACCGAGCAAAACTATCACCTCTATGGGAAATTGAACTATGTCGGCCAGCTGACCGAACGGCTGATGGAATGGTCAGGCCGCAAGTCCCGTGTGCTGAATGCCGGTTCCAGCGGCGACACATCCTGGGGCGTATTAGACCGATTGGAGCGGGATGCCTTGCGGTTCACCCCCGACCTGGTTACCGTCATGCTCGGCATCAACGATTCCCAGCGGGGCATGGAGCAACTGCCGGCATTCAAGCGTAACCTGGAGACTATTATTAGCCAGATCCGCGATACGGGGAGCGAAGTACTGCTGCTGTCGCAGAATAGGCTGGACTACGGAATCAACGAAGATGCCGTTACGGCGCGAGTCTGCTATCCCTTCTACGCGGAAGCCTTCCGTGAAGTGGCCCAGGCTGAACAGGCGCCTCTATGCGATATCTACCAGGCCTGGGGCGACCACATCGGCGGGAGCTTGGGCACGCATCTTATGCACATGAACGACGGCCTCCACCCCAATGATCGCGGGCACAACTTCATGGCCAAGGTGTTGTTCGACTATTTACAAATTCCGAACTAGGAGGCCCATCCCCTATGAATACGCTCAAGATCAACTCGGCGGTTGCCGAATGGCTATACGAGGACAGCAACTACAATATCGGTCCGGTCCTCGTCCTGCGGGACGGCAGTCTGTTCACGATCATGTGCACGACCAAAAGAAGCCTGAAGCCGCTCGATCGTGCGGTCAGCTCGCATTATGTGATGGGGAGACAATCGGTAGACGGCGGACGCACGTGGTCCAGGCCGGAGACGATCATAGAGTTCCCTCCGCAGCCGGGCTGGATCTGCGGGACGCATTTGCTGCAGAGCCGCGAAGGGACTATGCACATCTTCTCGATCCGCATTCACCGCTATGATTGGGAGAATAGCGATTTCCAAGGCGATATCCTACACACGCGTATGGACGACATCCATGGGACGA
Source organism: Paenibacillus sp. P4_E11 (assembly GCF_056401635.1). Taxonomy (NCBI): domain Bacteria; kingdom Bacillati; phylum Bacillota; class Bacilli; order Caryophanales; family Paenibacillaceae; genus Paenibacillus; species Paenibacillus sp. P4_E11. The sequence goes on from NZ_JBFUIX010000001.1 coordinate 69,869, forward strand.
ACGCCGTGACGCAGAAGGTGGACTGTCTGGACCGCTATACCGGGGCCATCAACAGCCTGCTGCAGACCGCAAGCGGACGCCTCGTCGTGCCATTCTCGACGCTGATCCCCCGCGAGGATGGGGTCCACTGGCATTTCGTGTGCAGCACGATCTACTCCGACGACGAGGGGCGGACGTGGCACGCTTCCAATGATCTCGCTGTATCCGACGGGGAGACGCATCTGGAATCCGGTGCGATAGAGCCCATCGTGCACGAGCTGGACGACGGGCGGGTGCTGATGCTCATTCGTACTACGCTGGGGCGCTTCTACTACGCGTTATCTGCCGATGGTGGAGCGACGTGGGGAGCCGTGAAGCGGACCCCCTTCCTCTCTTCGAATTCCCCTACCTCGCTGGTGAGTCTGGAGAATGGCGATCTGGTGAAGATCTGGAACCATTGCGACGGGTATCCGCTGCATGATGTGATCAGCTACGCTCGCCAAGTACTGCATGCAGCAGTGTCCGAGGACGGCGGCCAGACGTGGAGCGGGTATCGCGAGATCGTACGAAGACGGCCGGACGATCCGGCGAATACCCACATCTGCTACCCGTTCCCGACTGCACTTGGCGGCGACGAGGTGCTCGTGAAGTATTTCACGGTGCAGAGCAAGGACGGTGAGACGTGGGCCGAGCCTTATGCCAAGCTCATCCGCTTCTCCGCTTCGTTCCTGAAGGAGCGGACGCGCGTGGAGGATTTCCGCGGCGGCCTCGACGCTTGGAGTACGGGCGGGCGCGTCACGCTGGAGACGGACGCTCTTGCCGGGAGCACGATTGCAGGCGACTCTGGCAAGGCCGGAGTTCCGGTGATGCAAATAGCAGCGGGCCGCGGCGAGACAGCGGTGGCGAGCTGGAATTTCCCGTATGCCAGTGCGGGAAGTTTGAAGCTGCGATTGCAGCCGCTGGGTGCGGCCAGGATCAAGCTGGTGCTTAGCGAGCGGTACCTCGATCCGCATCACTTTACTTGCGGCGAAGAGGCTGTGCAGCAGATGAAGGAAGCTGTCTTAACGGCGTGCGCCTTGATCGAATGGCAAGGGGCCGCAGGGGCCGGGACCGAGTTGGAGTTGACTTGGCAGCGCGGGCAGGACCGCATGGAGCTGCACTTCCGCGGGACAGGGGAAGCGCAAGTCGCGGTGAATGGCGATGCGGGCGGCTATAGCTATTTGACGGTTTGGCTGGAGGCGGCTGAGGAGGCCGAGGAACAGTTGCTGTTGGTGGACCGGGTGGAAGCCGAGTCGCACCAAGGCGGCCAATTCCAGCTGGGCACGGCGGAGTAGAGGGCACACAACTTAACTCAACTACCAAGGACCCGGCCGCTGGCCGGGTTTTCTCATGTAAGTTCATTAAACAAGAACGGATCTGTGGGCAACTTGTTGTTTCTTTATGCGATATCCACAACTATACACAATTTTATCCACAACCTTTGGCTATTTATCCACTTTCATTTTCTTTTTACACACAATTCATCCACAGCTATTGATAACTTTCAATGACCGCTCTACTCTACATCCGGATACGGATTCAATACCTGCATGCGATACTGTCTTGGGGTCAGCTGACAGCGCTGTTTGAAAACCCGATTGAAAAAGCTGATATCGTTAAAGCCGATCTCCAGCGCAATCTCCGAGATGGGCCAGTCCGTCTGTTGCAGCAGCTGTTTGGCTATTCCAATCCGCACTTCATTGCGGTATTCAAGCAGAGTAAGTCCGGTATGTGCTTTGAATTTGTGACGCAGCCCGGACTCGCTCATGCCGCACATCTGGCCCAGCTTCTCCAGCGTAACGGATTGATCATAATTCGCATGTACGAAACGGGTGACCTGTTCCATCAGCTCCTGCTCGGAAGCTTCTCTAGTCATGCGCATTTGCTCACGATGCAAATAACAGCGGCTCAGATGGATGAAACATTCCATCAGCTTCGTCTTCAGCAGCACCTTGTAGCCATGTTCCTTTCCCTCGTATTCTACCGCCATCTGGTCTATTAACAGCTGCAGCGAAATACGTTCGTTAGGAAGTAAGCGGAGGTGGGATGGGTAAGGAGACGAGGCGCGCAGAAATGGTTCCAAAAAATAAAATTGAACGAACGTAGACTCCTTAGCCAGAATCCCCAGCTCTTTGGCGAAAAAAGTCGGATGAAACAAAATATTATGGATTTGCAAACACTCCTGGGGTCCTACGTGGTAAGCGTGAACGGCCTCCGGCTCAATAATCAACACATCTCCGGCTGCTATTGCATACGTCTTCCCCTGATATTCATGTTTGCCTGTTCCATTAAAAATATAAACAAATTCCACGAACTCATGGCAATGCGGATCGACTGTACGGTTCTGAATGGTGTGTGTGAAAACATGGAACAACAAATCGTCCTGCTTCATAAAATCTGCATTCTCATAGCGTTGCACTGTTCTTCCCCTCCGCTAGCGGATCAACCCATTATTTTAACCGTATCCTTCAAGAATTGCGGCGCATTTTCCCTTAGTATAAAGTCAGGTGTTGTAAAAATAAAGCAGACAAGGCGTCTGCTATGGAGGTTAACGAATTGAATTCAAAGCAATGGTCCGCCAAATGGATTACCCATCCGTCGTTCGCAGCACTCACACCACTCCATCTGCTAAAGAAGGAGTTGGAGCCCCGTAAGGCACTCGCGCATGATCCCAACCTTCGCAACTTGCATATGCTAATTCGCCGAAAAGTCCATATCTCTTCTGATCCCGTTAATGGACTGTGGCTGAATATAACTGCTGACGATTATTACAAGCTGTATGTGAATGGCCAGTTGATTGCACAAGGACCGGCACAGGGCTACCCGTTCCGTTATTACTATAATCGATTTGATCTAGCAAACGTGCTTGTGCCAGGCGACAACATAATAGCTGTACATGTGTATTATCAAGGGTTAGTGAACCGGGCATTTTCCAGCGGAGATTATAGGCAAGGACTTCTTGCCGAACTGGTGAATGATGCTGGCGAGGTGCTGGCTGCTACGGATTCCAACTGGAGGTTCACGGAGGCTGAACAGTACGGGGGTCCATTCGCTCCCACAGTAGGGTATGAGACTCAATTCCTGGAGTCCATTGACGCACGCAAGCAGCTCATCGGCTGGCAGCAGCTGGATTATGATGATTCTGATTGGAGAACGGTAACCGAACGATTGGATGCGGATCATCAGCTTGTATTGCAGCCTACGCCGACTGTGGAAGTTTACCGCGTGCGGCCTGCCCAAGTGATTCGACGTGAGGCAGATCGTTATTGGATTGATTTTGGTCAAGAGATTACAGGTAGTTTCACTATGCGAGCCAAAGGGTATGCAGGGGAACAAATTGAGATTCGATGCGGCGAAGAGCTCAAAGAAGAGGGCAAGCTGGATGTAAGAGATGAATTGAGATGCAACTGCATCTATCGGGAAACCTGGACTTTATCCGGCAGGGATGAAGGGGACGAGCTGGAATACTATGACTACAAAGCGTTCCGTTATGTAGAAGTGTTAGGTTCAGAAGCAGCCGTGCAGCCGGATAGCTTCGCTGCAATTGTGCGGCACCATCCGTTCGATGGGAGCTCCTGCACGTTCTCATCGAGTGATGATACGCTTAATCAGGTATGGGCGATATGCAAGAACGGCGTTCAATACGCCACGCAGGAGCACTACACCGATTGTCCATCACGGGAGAAGGGCCAATATCTCGGAGATAATACCGTAACCGCTCTCTCCCACTTGTATTTGACAGGCGACCTGGACATGTATCGCAAAGCATTGGAGGATTTCGCCGCCAGCACCGTTATATGCGAAGGAATGATGGCGGTATCCCCCGGTAATTTCATGCAGGAGATTGCCGACTACTCGCTGCAATGGCCTCAACAGCTGCTGGATTATTATCGCCATAGCGGGGACCTCGGTTTTCTCAGGGAGATGGCTCCTGTTTCAGAAGGGATTATGCGGTATTTCGCTGATTATCAGCGTGATGACGGCTTGTTGGTGGAGGTGGGCGACAAATGGAATCTGGTCGATTGGCCTACCAACCAGAGGGATGGCTACGACTTTGAGCTGAGCAAGCCGATTGCCGCCGGATGTCACAATGTAATCAATGCGTTCTATTACGGCGCATTGTGTGCGAATGATGAAATCAGAGCCATTCTCGGACAAACACCGCGTCCGGCAGAAAGGCAGCGTGTGCTTGCGGCGTTCCAGAATGCTTTCTGGCGGCCTGATACAGGGCTATTCGCGGATGCAGAGCACTCGGATCACTGCTCTTTGCACGCTAATACGCTGCCTTTGCTCTTTCACATGATCCCTGTAGACAGCGTGAGCAACAACGTCATCTCCTTCCTGAAGCAGAAGCGGTTATGCTGCGGGGTATACTTCTCGTTCTTCTACCTGAAGGCGCTGGCTCAGGCTGGTGAACAGCAATTCGCCTACTCCTTGCTAGTAACAGAAGAACGTCATGACCTGCAGGGACCGGACGGCCCAGTGACCATTCACGGCTACTGGACCCAGATGCTCAGCGAAGGCGCCACCACCTGCTTCGAGAGCTGGTCCAAGGAACTGAAGTGGAATACCAGCCTCTGTCATCCCTGGGCCAGCTCCCCGATCCCCGTGCTGATTGAGGATATCCTTGGCCTTCGTCCGAATGTCGCTGGTTGGGCAGAGTCAGGTGGTTATACGATCCACTCTGCCGTTGCTCCCAACGTTCCGGATCTCGAGCTCTCGTTCCAGACCTTAGCCGGACGTGTCCATGTTCAGGTGAAAAGCGGCGAGACTAATGTTACGGTTACGAAATAGAAATCCCGCATAATTCGTGAATAGAGCCACCCAATCCCTTTTACATAGGCTTTGGGTGGTTTTTCACGTTCCCCTTCATACCTTCGGTAAAAGATTGGAAATACTTGCTAGTTAATCTTGCTGCCTATTTTTAAAAAATCTCATAGGCTCGCTGGAATATGACATAGGAAACGATTTGGGCTGAAGCTATACTAAGGATAAGTCGAAGGGCCCTCGATTGAAAGCGCATTCACGCGAAATGAAAGGGGTATTCTTTTGAAAAAGAAGATCGCAATACTCGCTGTAACGTCTGTCTTCGCTGCCATAACAGTATTATCCGGCTGCGGAAAATCGGATGTGAAGAAGGAAGAAGGCGCGGCACCAACCACAACGAACAAAAAGATCCACATCCTGCTGTCCCATGCCGAGGCGGCTTATGCCAAACAAGCGAAGGATGACGATCCGTACATCAAGCAGCTCAGCAAGCTCTCGGGGTACGACCTAAAGTTCGAATTCCTCGGACATGCGGACTACTCTCAACAGCTGTCACTGCGGTTCGCCTCCGGTGAGCTGGGGGATTTGATCCGTACGCCAGAAATTAATTCCACCATCCATACCGGTGCTGTGGATCAGGGTGTCTTCCTCGATCTGAAGCCGCTCATCGACAAGTACGGCCCGAATCTCAAGAAGAAGATTCCGGAGACCGCCTGGAATTCACCACGGGTATCGAAGGACGGCAAAATCTATGGCATTCCCGTCTTAAGTGGAGTGCCAGCCGACCGTACCGTCTTCATCCGCCAGGACTGGCTCGACAAGCTGAAGCTGGGCACGCCCAAAACGATCGACGATTATTTGAAATACTTCGAGCTGGTCAAGAAGGAAGACATGAACGGCAACGGCGATCCAAATGACGAATACGGCATCGGCATGTTCGATGGTCTCGGTTGGACTGATATATTCAGCTCCGCATTCGGTGTGAACCCGGGCTTGTACAATATGCGCAACGGGCAGCTTACGCCAGACATGATCGATCCGAAGATGAAGGATGTGATCTCCTTCTACAAGAAGCTGTACGACAACGGTTATGTGAATCCGAACCTGTTCACGCGCAAGGAAGCCGAGCATAACGCCGCCATTGCCAAGGGGGAGATTGGCTCTTGGGGAGCTGCCGTGTACCAATATACAGCCGGGTATAACGCGGAAGGCGCGAAGAAAACATTCGTCAACCAATCGTCAGCAGCCGTCAGCATGAATGCGCCGCCGAAGGGACCGGACGGCAAGAGCGGGCTCGGTGCGCAGAATGATGGCATCTACTTCGTCTGGGTCATTCCGAGCAAGACCAAGAATCCCGAGGAGCTGATCAAGTTTCTAGATTGGGCCTGGAGCGATCAGGCGGCAGACCAATTTTTTGCCTACGGCATCAAAGGCCAGAATTACACGGAAGAGAACAATAAGGTCAAATACGATATGGCGGCCAGTATAAACGCGGACAAGAATACGTTCCAAATGTATCAGCTGTCGCTGAACGTCCGGGAGATCGGCTTCGCGTCGCCACTTGTGCTGAAGGCCATGCCGGATGCGGACGTGATGATCAAGGGTTATGAGCAGGCCCAAGCCAATCTCATTAAACATGACGGCCTATACATGCCTAGATTGAAATCACTCGATGGCAAGCCCGAGTTGGCTATAGGCTTCACAACCGGCAATCTGTTCACTGACATGTTCGCCAAAGTGGTAACGGGTACCGAGCCGGTCGATGCCGCCTTCGACAAGTTCGTTGCGGAATGGAAGAAACGCGGAGGAGACGCCGTGACCAAGGAAGCGACGGACTGGTACAATACGTTCCATAAGAAATAAGCAGAATCACGGTGAAACGGCGCCGCCGGCGCCGTTTGCCGTTCTGATGACAGGAGGAGCCGCCATTGCGCAAACACATTTACTCCAAAGACGCCTTACAAGTGCTTCTTATCGCCCTGCCGGGACTGATCGCCCTCTTCCTGTTCAAATATATCCCGCTTGCAGGGAATGTAATTGCCTTCAAAAATTACAATCTGTTTCAAGGTATTTGGCAGAGCGAGTGGATCGGCTTGGATCATTTCCACCGCATGTTCGCTTTTGAAGATTTCGGCAAAATTTTTTGGAATTCCATCCGGCTAGGGCTGTACTCCATCCTCTTCGGCTTCCCGGCTCCGCTGTTGCTGGCCTTGCTACTGAACGAAATGCGCGTGGCCTGGTTCAAGCGCTCCGTGCAGACGCTGTTATATTTGCCGCACTTCCTCTCCTGGGTTATCGTAGGAGGTATTTTTTTCAATCTGCTGGATCTCAAAGGATTCATGAATAAACTGCTGGACAATTGGAGCATCGCGCCCATTGATTTCATCGGCAATTCACACACCTTTATCGGTACGATTATTGCGATCGGGATTTGGAAGGAAGTCGGCTGGGGGATGATCATTTATTTGGCCGCCCTGTCCGGGGTGAATCCGAATCTGTACGAAGCCGCTATGGTAGACGGGGCTAGCCGTTGGAAACAAATGTGGCATATTTCCTTGCCCTCGATCATGCCGGCCATTGTCGTGCTGCTGCTGCTGCGCGTCGGCAATCTACTGGATGCCAACATCGAGCAGATGCTGATCTTCCTCAATCCGCTCGTCCGGGATGTGGGTGAAGTATTCGACACCTATATATATCGCGTCGGTCTCCTCGGCAGCCAGTTCAGCTACACGACTGCTATCGGCATATTCAAATCGGTCATCGGCTTGATTCTGATCGTCGGTGTCAACATGCTCAGCAAACGAACTACAGGTGAAAGCATCTACTGAAGAAGGGAGACCACCATGCGCAAGTTAAGCTTGTTTCCAATTGTGAACGGGGTTGGTATGACCCTATTCTGCTTCCTAATGGTTGCGCCGATGATCCATTTGCTTGCCGTGTCGATCAGCGCCCCGGAGTTCGCCAATGCGCGGATCGTAGGTCTGTGGCCGAAAGGTTTCCAGTTGGACGTGTATAAAGAAATTGTGGCATCCCGTTCGCTCTGGCGCTCGATGGGCGTCAGCATCTATATCACGATACTAGGCACACTGATAGCCCTGCTGTTGAACTCATCGCTTGCTTATTCATTGTCCCGTGCCTTCATGCCTGGCCGAAAACTGTTTTTGAAGCTCATTTTGCTCACGTTCATTTTTCCAGTCCCCCTCATTCCGAGCTACCTGCTGGTTAAGGAGCTGGGCATGCTTGATACCCTATGGTCGCTGATGGTGCCGGGTGCGATTGGAGCTTTTTATATATTCATCATCAAGGCTTTCTTCCAGGGCATCTCGAGCGAACTGTTCGACGCGGCCAAGATCGACGGAAGCAGCGAAATCGGGCTCTACGCGAAGATCGTGCTCCCTCTGTCCATGCCGGTCATGGCAACGATCGCCCTCTTCCATGCGGTTGGTCAGTGGAACTCGTACTTCTCCGCCATCATCTTCCTGCGAACCAAGTCCCTCTATCCGTTGCAGGTGCTGCTGCGGAACATGATCGTGGAAGACGGCTCCAACTCGGGGATTGACAACAATTTTCAACTCAATATGCAATTCACACCGGAGATGATGAAGGCGGGAATCGTCCTCTTCGCGACCGCACCCATCTTAATTGTGTACCCGTTCCTGCAAAAGTATTTTGTCAAAGGCGCCATGCTCGGATCTTTGAAGGAATAGATCGTTCTCAGCAACACCCAAATGAGGTATGATAAGCGTAAATTCCGCTGGAACCGATGTGACTCTATATGGAATGGAATCCCGTGAAGATAATGCTGACAAGAATGATAACGATACGCGCCAAGCTGGCCGTACTGTTCATTGTCCTGTTCCTGTTCCCGTTCTCCGTCTCGGCGATGCTCTGGTACGAGAAATCGACCGCCTCGATCGAGGAGAATGCCGTCCAGACGACAGAGCAGCTTCTAATGCAGATGAACCGGAATCTCGATTATTACTTCTCGGACATCAAGAAAACGACTGTGCCGCTCTTGACGAATCCGATTGTGCAGCAATTCATCAGACTGGAGCCGTACGAGACGTATAAGCAGTTTAGTGTGAGCGAGCAAGTGAAGCAGGAACTGTATCCGAATTACTTGTACGGCCGTAAAGATGTATACGGTTTCACATTGCTGTCATCCAAAGGTGTATATTTAAGCAACGTAGATATGCGCGACCGCATCCCGATGTATAGCGAGCTGGAAACAGGTGAAGACAATTACCGACACCTCGGCATCAGCATCGTACAATCGACCCCGGTGCTGACCATATATCGTAAAATTTATGACAACACTTCCTACAAGGCCGGAGGAGCGCTCGTCATCGATCTGCTGTTAGATCAAATTCTCGATACGATCGACAATGTTCATTTGGGGCAAACCGGGATCATCTCGATCGCCGACTCCAACGGCCGCTATTTGTACCATCCGAACCGGCTGCAATGGGGAGCTCCGATTCCCTTCAGCTACAAAGAGCGGATTGGGGATCTGGGGCAGGTTCATTTTGTAAGTGACGGGGGCGACGGGAAGAAGATTGTCATTGCGTTCCGTTCCGAATTTACCGGGTTGACCCTGATCTCCGAAGTCCCGCTCCAGGAGCTGATGGTGAAGCTGGTGTTCATGCGCAATCTGACGATCGTGCTGGGAGCTGCCATGCTGCTGTTCGCGGTGGTCATGATCGTCGGCTTCTCCTTGTCGATTACGAAGCCGCTGTCGCTGCTTATGAGGCTGATGAAAAAAGTCGAGCTTGGCAACCTGCAGATCCGTGCCCCTGTCCGTAAAGACGAGATCGGCTCATTGAACAACGGGTTCAACCGCATGCTGGACGAAATTCAACGGCTGATCGAGATCGTCCATTATTCCGAGATGAGGGAGAAGGAAATGGCGATTAAGCAGCGTGAATCGTTGCTGCAGTCGCTGCAATTGAGAATCAACCCGCATTTTCTATACAACACGCTTGAAGCGATTAACGCCTATGCCATCGTAGCCAAGGTGAAGCCGATCAGCCAAATGACCGTATGGCTTTCGCAAATATTGCGATACAGCATCAGCCATCCCGATAAGGCCGTCCAGTTGGCAGAAGAAATGAACCATATCTTCACTTACTTTAATATTCAAAAGGAGCGTTTCCGTCATTTGAAGCTCGAAGTGCAGTTGGAGCCCGAATGGCTCGACCAAGTGCATATCTTGCCTCTTACGATTCAGCCTCTCGTGGAAAATGCCTTCATGCATGCGTACGAGAAACATAAGCTCAAGCCGGATTATATTGGCATGTTCGGTAGAGCTGAGCCCGACATATTCACCTTGTCCATCGTGGACAAGGGCTTAGGAATGGCGGTGGACATTGCGCAGGCTTATAATCAGGCATTCGAGCACGTGACGGAACAGGAGATGTTAAAGCCCGACTTCCAACAGTTTCCGCGATTAGGATTGTGGAACGTCCACAGTCGGCTGCGGCTGGCATTCGGCTCTCCGTATGGCTTGACCATTGTTCGATCCGATGAGGAAGGCACCGTTATTCAGATCAAATTGCCATACGTGCAGTGAGGAAAGCGGGGGTGTTATCGTGTATAAGGTCATCATAGCGGACGATGAATATATGGTGAAGCTCGGGTTGAAGACGTTGATTCATGACGAGACCACGGACTTCCAGGTAGTCGGCGAGGCGGAGGACGGGGAGGAGGCATTGGAGCTGATTGATCGGCTGCAGCCCGATCTGTTGTTGACGGACATCCGGATGCCGGTGATGGACGGGTTGGATCTGCTCCGCGAGGTGCATAGCAAGCAGCTACGTACCGATACGGTTCTCGTTTCCGGCTACGGGGAGTTCGCCTATGCCCAGGAGGCGCTTCGATATGGCGCGGTAGACTACTTGTTGAAGCCCATCCAGGCAGACGCCCTGCTGGGCTTGCTCAACCGGCTACGCGACAAGTGGGTCGGCTCCGCAGAATCGGTGCACGGCGATGTCGCACTAAGCGACGAGCCACAGCCCGATGACCGAGCATCAGCCTCGTTCCTCCGCGTCGAAACGGACTCCTGTCATTCGGGCTATAAGCAGATGGTCGTTCAAGCTTTGGTGTACATGGAAGCGCAGTTCGCCGACCCGCAGTTTTCCCTGAGCGAAGTAGCTGGCCACCTACACATTTCGCCAGCGTATTTCAGCTTCATGTTCAAGAAGATCGAAGGCGTGCCCTTCATTCAATACTTGACGAGGATGCGGATGGAGCTGGCGAAGCAGATGCTGGCGGACTTCTCCAACAAGATCTATGTGGTGGGCTATGCCGTCGGGTATCCGGAATATACCCACTTCACAAAAGCGTTCAAAAAATATGCAGGTTGCAGCCCAACGGAATACCGGCAGCTGTTGGGAGGGTAGCGACGTGGGGCGCGGGTGCGGGCGGTGTTAGACGTTCATTAAAACCTCTGGAGTAGATCACTCAAGAGGAGGTCCTCTTGGTGCTTGAGCTTCGTTTGCGACCCATAACACTGTTTGATCATCCTATTTCTCTTGTCCCATCCGATTTCAGCACTTTTCAGCCCGATAGAGTGATTAAATCACCTTATGATTATGAACCTTTCTCTCGCAGTTAAAAGAGGGAACCTCCGGTTCCACCCCAAAACTTATACTTTCTGGCAATACGCCAAAAAAGAGTAGGACACATCTTCGGCTCAGCCGGTTTGTGTCCTACTCTTTTATTCGCAAAACGTCTTAGCAATGCTCCAAGTAACGCGCCTTCATCGTCGCCACGACTTCGTCGCCTGGCGTATCCCAGATTGCCTGATTGAAGATCTCTACTTCGATCGGGCCGGTATATCCGGCTTGCTCGACGGCTTCGCGCATACGGCGCAGCTCAATCAAGCCGTCGCCCATCATTCCGCGGCCCAGCAGCATATCCGGCATCGGCACGATCCAGTCGGAGACGTGGAAGCCCAGGATGCGGCCGTCTTCGCCCGCCCGAGCGATCTCGCGGTACAGGTGCGGGTCCCACCAGACGTGGAACACGTCGATCACGACGCCGACTTCATGTGCGGCATGGCGGCGTGCCATCGTCGTCGCTTGCTCCAGCGTGACGATGACGGAGCGCTGACCCGCATACATCGGGTGAAGCGGCTCGATGCCAAGCTTCACGCCGCATTGCTGCGCGTACGGCACGATCTCGGCGATGCCATCGGCCACCTGGGCGCGCGCGCCATCGATGTCGCGGTCCGCCGCCGGCCCGCACACAAGCACGAGCACCTCGGCGCCGAGCTCCGCAGCCTCTTCAATCGCGCGGCGATTGTCGTCGATGCGAGCTTGGCGCTCGGCCGCCGTGGCCGCGGGGAAGTAGCCCCCGCGGCACAAGCTTGAGACGCGCAGGCCGGCATCCTGCGCCAGCTTCCGGCTCGCGGACAATCCCGCGTCCGCCACCTTGTCGCGCCACATGGCGATCCAGGGGACGCCAGCGCGAGCACAGCCATCGACCGCTTCCTTCATGTTCCAGCGGTTCGTCGTGATTTGATTCAAGCTAAGCCGATCTATCGTTTGAAACGGTTGATTCTGATTCGAGGAATTCATTAGCTAGGATCTCCTTCACGGAAACGGCGTCGCCGCACATTCCCTGTTAGAATGTCACACTCACTTACGCACCCGACAACGCCAACACATGACGCATACGCTCGGCAGCCAGATCCGGATCAACGAGCAAGCCCGCCTGATCAGCCAACACGAACAGCTCGGACAGATGCACGACCGAACGCCAGCCTTCGGCTCCGCCGATCATACGGAAGTGCGATTGATGACCGTTCAAGTAAGCCATGAACACGATGCCGGTCTTGTATGCGTACGTTGGCTTCTGGAAAATATGTCGGGACAACGGGACGGTCTTCTCCAATAGTGCGTCGTAACGCTTGACGTCGCCGTTGTCCAGCGCATGGATAGCGGCAGCCGCAGCAGGCGCGATCGCGTCGAAGATACCAAGCAGCGCGTGGCTGTAACCTTGTTCGTCGCCGCGGATCAGTTCCGGGTAGTTGAAATCGTCACCCGTATACATCTTCACGCTGGCCGGCAGTTGACGGCGCATAACGATTTCCTTGTCCGCGTCGAGCAGCGAAATCTTGATACCATCGACCTTCGCTTCATTGGCGCGGATAACGCGCAAGCATACATCCATAGCGGCATTCGGGTCCTTATGGCCCCAGTATCCAGCCAGCTGCGGGTCGAACATGTCGCCCAGCCAGTGCAGAATAACAGGCTCCTTCACTTGGCTCAGAATCTTGCCGTAGACGCGCTCATAGTCTTCCGGGCTCTTGGCGCAAGCCGCCAATGCACGGGAAGCCATCAGGATAATGCGCCCGCCTTGTTCTTCTACAAAGCTGACTTGCTCCTCGTAGGCTGCTTCGACTTGCTCAAGCGTTACATTCGGTCCTGGCGTCAGATGGTCCGTACCTGCGCCGGACGCAATACGACCTCCGACCGCGCGCGCTTCAGCCGTGGAACGGCTGATTAGCTCTTTCGCGCGCTCCCAGCTCAAGCCCATGCCGCGCTGGGCGGTGTCCATCGCTTCCGCGACGGCCAAGCCAAGCGACCATAGGTGACGACGATACGCGAGCGTGCCGTCCCAATCGATCTGCGCGTTGTTCAGCGGATCAGCATCCGCGAACGGATCGCACACGACGTGTGCGGCCGAGAAGGCGATCCGGCTCTGCAGCGGCGCTTTCGGCAGTTCTATGACAGCAGCCTGCCCCGGCTCATACGTGAGCCGGGAACCGCCTGCTTGGGGTAAATGCAAGGTTCTTGCCATATTCAAATCTCCCTTCTATTCGAACATCCTCTTGGATTTCTTGGATTACAGGATTACAAGCTCAATTTCGGTACATCGAGCCAACGACGCTCTTCCCAGGATTGCAGACCGAGGTCAGCCAGTTGCGTGCCTTTGGCCCCTTCCAGCAGATCCCAAGGGAACGGAGTATCGATTACAATGTGCTTCAGGAACAGCTCCCATTGCACTTTGAAGCCGTTATCGTATACGGTGTTGGCCGGAACTTCATCCCATTGCTCGATGAACTTGAACGGATTCTCGATGTCCGGATTCCAGACCGGCTTAGGCGTGTGCACACGGTGTTGAGCTTTGCAGTCCCGCAGGCCAGCGACCGCGCTGCCTTCTGTTCCGTCTACATGAATTGTCAGCAAGTCGTCACGGTTCACACGAGTCGTCCAAGAGGAGTTCGCTTGTACCACGATGCCACCCTCCAGCTCGAATGTAGCATAAGCGGCATCGTCCGCTGTTGCAGCGTAACGCTCGCCTTTCTCATCGAAACGCTCTGGAACATGAGTTACACCTAGGCAGGATACCGATTTCACTTCGCCGAACAAGTTGTCCAGCACGTAGCGCCAGTGAGCGAACATATCGACGATAATACCGCCGCCGTCTTCTTTGCGATAGTTCCAGGAAGGACGTTGGCCTGGCTGCCAGTCGCCTTCAAATACCCAGTAACCGAACTCCATACGGACAGACAGGATACGGCCGAAGAAGCCGGAATCAACCAAGCGCTTCAATTTCATCAAGCCTGGCAGGAACAGCTTGTCTTGCACGACACCGTTCTTCACGCCAGCTTCTCTTGCTAGTCTAGCCAACTCCAGCGAGGAAGCCAAGTCCGTCGCAGTAGGCTTCTCACAATAGATGTGCTTGCCTGCAGCAATGGCTTTCTTCACGTCAGCTGCGCGGCGAACCGTCGTTTGCGAATCGAAATAAATGACATTGTAAGGATCAGCCAAAGTCGCATCCAGATCGGTGCTCACACGAGTCAAGCCGTGCTTATCCGCCAAATCCTGCAGCTTGTTCTCCTGACGTCCTACGAGAATCGGGTCCGGCATAATCGTATCGCCATTCGGCAGCGCCACTCCTCCTTGCTTGCGAATCGCCACGATGGACCGAATTAGATGCTGGTTCGTGCCCATCCGTCCCGTTACACCGTTCATAATAATACCTATTTGATGAGTAGCCATTGTTCCATTCTCCCTTTGCTATGAATTTGGATTTCTTACGTTATGCCCTCATTGTAGCTTGCCGAACCGGAAGCGTCTTACTAATCCCAGAACCCGATTCTCATATTCGGAAATGATTAGTTCCTCACATTCTCCTTCAACAACTCGATGAAATGCTGGGCCGTCTGGGACAAATAGTGCTGCTTCAACCAGATTAATGCGGACGAGGCCTCCAGCCCGGCGGCGCCTTCAATCTCTAACGCCTGCACATCATATCCCTGGTGATGCTTCAATACAGTCCCAGGCACGAGCGTAGAACCGAACCCAGATGCGACCAGCTCCAGCAAAATATGAATATCCGAGCATTCGCAAGTCACGTTAGGCGTAAACCCACGTCGCGAGAAAGCATCCACGATCATCTGATACAGCCCGAGCCCTTCTGTGCTAGGTACGATCAGCGGTTCCTTCTGAATTTGCGCAAGCGATATTGGGGAACCGGACTCATGCGGGTATTGGTTGGATGTAACGTAGTAGAACGGCTCGGTCGCCAGCGGCAGCACATGAAAATCACTCAACTCCAGCGGCATGCGAATAATCGCCAGCTCAATAGCCCGTTCGCGCACTAGCTTACATAGCTGAGCCGACTCGTTTTGCTGGATTCTATAGGTAATGTTCGGATACCGGCTTTGAAAAATTCGCAGCAGCTTCGGCAGACGTTCGCTCGATAATGTGTTGACGCCCATCGACAATTTGCCCCTCAGGCCGCTTCCGGTTTCTTTCACTTCGATTTGCGATTCTTCCAATAATTTCACGATGTTCAAGGCATGCTTATACAAGAGCTGTCCAGCTTCCGTAAGCTCCAGCAGCTTGCCTGTTCGTTCCACCAGCTTCACGCCAAGCTCCTGTTCCATCGCCTTCAATTGCTGGCTGAGCGGTGGTTGAGCGATATGCAGCCTGCGGGCGGCAGCGGTTATCTTACGTTCCTCAGCAATCGCTATAAAATATCGCAGTTGGCGGATATCTATGTTCCCTCACTCCTTCACTACATATATGATTAAAGTATGAAACTCGAACAAAACTAATATTTTTCATATATATACTCACATGTTAGCATAGGCATTAGTGACTTTGAAAGAAAGGAGCTGGCGCGGATGGCGAAACATGAAGCTCTTGTCCAAGCAGCAGGACGCGGGGATACTTCCGCTATGTTGGAGCTGCTTCGAGATGGCGCAGACATCGATGCAACGGATTCGCAAGGCCGGACACCGATTATGGCCGCTACTTATCAAAACCATACGGCTACCGTGAAGGCGCTGATCGAAGCTGGAGCTAATCTGAATCTGCGTGACAACCGTCAGGACAATCCCTTGCTGTATGCTGGGGCGGCTGGTCTCTTGGACATTGTGAAGCTTGTCGTAGAAGCAGGTGCAGATACGAAGCTGACGAACCGATTCGGCGGGACGGCGCTTATTCCTGCGTGTGAGCGAGGACATGAAGCCGTTGTCGAGATGCTCCTCACCCATTCTGATATTGACGTGAACCATATCAATCGGCTCGGTTGGACTGGATTGATGGAAGCAGTCGTGTTGAGCGATGGAGGCCCGGTGCATCAACGCATCATCCGGATGCTGATTGAACACGGAGCCGATGTGAATATACCAGACAAGGACGGCGTTACAGCGTTGAAGCATGCCAAGGACCGCAGATTCGCGACGATTGTCCACCTATTACAGACAGCCGGGGCGCAAGATTGATCGCTGCAGACATGGAAGGAATGAAACGAATATGCAACTGGACAAGGAAGCTTATTGGCTCATAAATGTACGATTGGAAAGCGGATATCGCTATGTGGACGGCTTGGTGGATGGGACAGATACGGAAATATGCCATCTTCGTATAGAGGGGGGACGAATCACTGAGATTCGGTCAGCGGCGGCTGGCGTGGCTCCGTTTCAAGATGGGTTACCCCAGGTCGACGCCGGGCGGCTGTTGATGCTGCCTTCGTTCCGGGAGATGCACATCCACTTGGACAAAACTTACTATAGCGGTGAATGGAAGGCAGTCAAGCCGATCGCCAGCATCTTCGACCGTATCAAGGAAGAGCAACAACTGCTGCCTAAGCAGCTTCCAGTTGCTCGTCAGCGAGCCGAGGCCTTGCTTTCGCTCATTCTTGGCTTCGGCTCCACCCATGTCCGCACGCATTGCAATGTGGATCCGGTTATCGGGCTGAAGAACCTGGAGGCGACGATGCAGGCGCTGGAGACGTTCGCTGGACGGATCACACACGAAGTGGTGGCATTCCCGCAGCATGGACTGCTGCACTCGAACGTTGTCACGGAAGTGCGGCAGGCTATGACGCTCGGGGCCACCCATGTTGGCGGCGTCGATCCGTCTACTGTAGACGGCGACATCGAGAAGTCTCTGCAGACGATCATGGACATCGCTGTCGAGGCTAATGCAGGTGTCGACATTCACATCCACGACCGTGGGGAGATCGGCCTCGCGACGATGAACCGGCTTGCCGATCTGACCGAGGAAGCTGGCTGGCAGGGCCGGGTCACCGTGAGTCACGCCTACGGGCTGGCTGGTGATCCCCCTGCTGCCACCGAGCTGGCGCAGCGCATGGCGGCACTCGGTATGTCGGTCACGTCGACCGTTCCGATCGGCGGGATGATCATGCCGCTTCCGATGCTGCGCGACAAGGGCGTCCGGGTCGAGCTTGGCAACGACAGCATTACGGATCACTGGTCGCCGTTCGGCACCGGCGACTGCCTGGAGAAGGCGAAGCGGCTCGCCGAGCTGTACCGCTTCTCCGACGAGCGCTCGCTGTCGCGCACGCTCGGCTTCATCACCGGCGGCGTCATGCCGCTGGGTGCCGATGGCACCCGCGTGTGGCCCGCCGTAGGCGATGCGGCCGACGCGGTGTTCGTGCCCGCGAGCTGCTCCGCCGAGACGATCGCCCGCCGGGTGACACGTCAGGCAGTTATGAAGCAAGGCCGCCTTGTAGCGGGGGCGCTCTCGTAAGATGGGGAATCATCACAATCATCGACTTTATCTGGGTTTGAACACGGTTCAATGGTTTATATTCCTGCTCGCCAATTCGATTGCTATGCCGATAGTAATCGGCAACGTATTTCACTTGTCACTCGAAGAAGTGTCTTCGCTGATGCAGCGGACTTTCTTCATCGTCGGCATCAGCTCGCTCCTCCAGGGCTGGCTCGGTCACCGCTATCCCATCGCCGATGGACCGGCGGGTTCCTGGGTCAGCGTGTTCGTCATCATGGCGGATATGGCCATTCAGCAAGGCCAGAACTTGCGGGATACCCTGCAAATTATTGAAGGCGGGTTACTTATCACGGGTGTGCTGCTGTTCCTCTTAGGTGCGAGCGGTCTGTTCCATCGTATGTTGTTCCTGTTCTCGCCTCTGGTAACAGGGTCCTTCCTGCTGCTGCTGGCGATCCAGCTCAGCGGTGTGTTTCTCAAAGGCATGATGGGCTTGTCCGGCGAGGTCGTGCAGATGGATGTAGGCACAACCGCGATTGCTATTGGGGTGTTCCTACTGGTCATCGTCCTGTCGGTCAAGGGTAAGGGTTGGTTGAAAAACTATGCTGTTCTGATCGGAATCGGGTTGGGCTGGCTCGTGTATGCAATATCGGGGAAAAGCGCAGGTCTTGCCGTTGCGGCAGGAACGACCGCAGGCTCCGGTGCCGCAGTAGGTGCGGCAGCAGGAGCAGGAGCAGGAGCAGGAGCAGGAGCAGGCGCGGCAGGTGCCGATGTCAACTTGGCAGCTGCGACTACCTCTACCGCCGTCCCCTGGTTCAAGCTGCCGGAGATTTATGCGTGGGGAGTCCCGCACTGGAATGTCGGCATTATCGTGACCGGCATACTGTTCACGCTCATTCTCGTCTCCAACACGATAGCGGCGATCAGTGCGGTCAGTCAGGTGGTACCCGCGGATACCAAGGTAACGCCCAAGCAATCGTACAACCGCAGCAGCATGGCCGGGGGTGTCACGCACTTCCTCGCTTCGACGTTTTCAACGATGGGGCTAGTGCCGCTTCCCGTATCGGCGGGATTCATCCAACTGACTGGCGAGAAGCGCAGAGTGCCCTTCCTCGCGGCATGCTTGCTTCTTGCCGGCATTGCGCTCTTCCCTGCCATCGTACGCCTGCTGGCCTTACTCCCGGCACCGGTCGCGAATGCCGCTCTATTCGCCACGTTCGTGCAGATGATCGGCATCTCGTTCCAGTCGATTCTGCGGGAGAAGCTGGACCAGCGCCGCTTGACGATATTAGGCGTCACGCTGGTGTTCGGCGCGGGCCTGATGTTCCAGCCCTCGGCTACGTTCCAAGGGCTACCCTCCAGCTTGCAGTATATATGCGGCAACGGGCTGTTGATCGGCACAATCATTGCTATTGTGCTTGAGCAAATGTGGCGGAAGCAGAGCATGGATAAGAATTGATGTGTGGTGTTTCATGCAGGCCGATCGATCACTTGGATGACTGCAGCAAACGATCCATCGTTGTCTCCTCGTGTTCATTACCTTATCCTGCTGAAACCTGGTATTGCTAACAGGAATTCATCCTGTTAATTACGGCTGTTTCTTGGATAAGTGTAACATGAACTGGATTTCCTCCTGCTAATTGTGACAGTTTCCCCTTTTATAAGGCAAAAGCGAGAAATTAGAGGGAGGAATTCCATCTAATACCTCGCTTTTGCCCTTTTCAGTCCGATTAACAGGAGCATATCCTGTTAATCAACTACTCTAGCGGTGCCCTCTACAAATGTCCCCGTATATACCAGCTTCCCGGTCGTCACATCGAATAGCTTACCTGGCCCATGGTACAATCCGTTCTCGAACTCACCCTCATAGAGCAGCCGTCCCTCCGTCGTCAATTGACGGCCAACGCCCCACGGAATATTTCCCCGCAAGCCACCCTCGTACCAGGTGCCGTCTGACAGCGTCAATCCCCCGGTCTCCGACCTTACTTCAATCGTCATGACCTGTTTAACGGTATCCCAGTCCAGTTTCATGCCGATCATCTGCAAGATACCCGCGTACATATACGTAGTGCCATCCACCAGCTTCGGTGCCAGAGGCAGTGAGACGCTTCGACCATTGAATCGAGCTTCTCCAGAATTAATAGTAAACTGGAATTTGTCTTCGGACCGACCACTCTTCCGGCCGGTTATAACTTGATCAGTTGCTCCCCATGTTACTGTCCACCCAGCCTCCTCCAACGTTTCCCTGAGCGGGACGTACAGCGCGCGATTCTCTAGGAACGGCGCCTGCTGTGGGACGAAACGTTTGCCCTGGATGTAGAATACAATCGGAGCCCTCGTGTCCGGCTTCACTTCAACGAGCAACTTCCCATCCGCCCGCCCGAACGGATCATCAGGTAGCGGTGATCCGACCACCGGCTGTCTGGCCTGTACGTACAAGTAATGGCCGTCGCGACTGCTGCCAATATACCCGCTGTCGTAGTAGAGACCGCTATACAACGTCCTCTGCTCCAACCGATCCGCATCGAATAGCGTTATCGATCCGGTGTACAGCTCGTTACCTTGACGGTTGTAGTCATTGTGCGATGCTGCCCACAAGTGAGTGCCGTTCACCCAACCGGATTGCCAGTAGGATAACTCCATTCCCGAGTAAACACTCTCACTGCCGCGGTATATTCCTCCGTTGGCATAGAAGCGATATTGACGATCGCTCGTTGACGTGAACCCCGACCACCCTGCAGCCGCCGCTGGCGGTTCCCAGACAACGGGCTGCTGATCCTGCCATGTGAGCGTGTAGTTCCATTGTCCGTAAGGCTCCCGCTTATCCAGCGCGAATGTAACCCGCTCCCCATCATCGTAAAAGGTGACCGGCATCCGGCGACCAAATCCCGGATCTTCCGGTGCCCATCCTGTAAGCGATTCGGCCAACACTTGCGTCGTTCCATCGACCGTCGAGTACAAGAGGATCGCCATATGCGGCTCCAGCTCAGGCTTTCCTACCGCCATCAGGATGTACTTCCCATCCTTCGACCAGTTGGCCCCATGTACATACCCGTCTACATGAATGTCCAGCGTATCCCCGGCTGGGATAGGGAGGCTCTGCACTTTATCTCCCGTCGGTTGCTCGTAAAAAAATCCTCGCCGATCCGCCACAAAATCGCCGTTCCCCCGATAATTCAACTGCAACGGAACCGGATAGCGAATTAACACCTGCTCCTGAAGATCGTATAGCGCATACAACTGATCAAACACCGCATCACACTCGCAGAACTGGGTTCCCCTGACGGCGAACAGATAGCGTTCCTCATTCGGCAGCATCCTGAATGAATATGGCGCGTCCACTGTAGCTACTAGCTCCCGGCTGCTGCCATCGGCTGCATAACGCCACAGTTGCTGCGGATTCTGAATCGTGGCTAGCAACACAGGAGCTTCGGATAACGCAGCCCCTTGTGCAGTTAAAGCCCCGTTCACGTTCACCTGGTATTCACCCCAATAATAAGTCCGGGATGCAGGAGATCCGGAAGCCAGCGCGGTAGCGGTAGCGTGGAGCAGATGATCGCTGTCCCATACGAACTTCCAGTCCAGTCTCGACAACGGAAGCCGCTGCTGGACTATGCCATGAGTTTCAATCGACTTCTCCACTGAGCTTCGATTCATGGCTTCAATAAATGCAACCGTATATGTCTGCGGGGAAGAGGACACAAGTGTACGCATCGGAGCTTGTAAGCGCGGCTCTGACTCCAGCCGGATCGTTACGGCTGACGGCGTAGTTGCATCCCCCTGATCCGCACGTGCGAGTGTTGGTGTTACGAGAGCGGCCAGTACGAGTGCAAATGCAACGGCCCTCATAGCACGACGGGTCAGTCCATACAAAATCCAACCCATACTCTGCCCGATGCCCTGCCCGACACCCAGCCCAGCGTCCTGTTCCGTGCCATGTCCTATGATCGATCCTTCGCTCTGCCTGCTCCTCCATATAGCCCCTTCTCTCCACCGAAATCTCATCCCTTCGCCACCTTCCGCCCTTCCATTCATTTACAACTATAGACGTATAGTTGTGTGAAAGGTTGCATCAGGTTTATATTCAGAAATGATCCCGATCAGCCGGAGAAATCGCCTCGCGCAGTCGGTCGTCCAGCTCCTGTCGGTACTCATTCGTCTGTTCCTCCGACCAGCCGAACCGGCCCTTCATCCATTCGATGACGGGCACTTTCCATTGCTGCACCCATGCGATGTCAAAAAATAGGGCGCCCGTCCGCCGGATGAAGAAATCGACTGGCTTCACGGTCATCTCCTCATCGATGGAGTACACCAGCTCAGCGCCAATCAATGCCGGCAGTTCCAGCCCAGGCGATTGCAGCGAGCCTGTCAATCCCGCGGCAGCCTGTTGTTCAGCAGCCGTCACACTTGCGCTTGCTGGCTCTTCCGCAATCGAAGTCGCATTCGCCACCACGCCATACTCGCGCACAAGCGCGAACACGGCGTCCACGTTCGAACCGTACCGGCGAATGAGCCGCTCGGCTTCAGCTTCGCCCAGCCCCATACGGCGGGCCGTCTCGTGCTTCGCGGCGACGAACGGCTCCAGCTTGGCGGAGCCGCCGATGTCACCGCCGGAGATCGGCAACTGCTTCGTCCGGCTCGCCGGAATGAACGGCGCACCAGCCTGCTGCAGCAGCTCGGCGGCTCGATTAACGACCATCTCGGCCATCTTGCGATAGCCGGTCAGCTTGCCGCCCGCGATGGAGATCAGGCCGGAGTCGGATATGAGAATTTCGTCTCGACGCGAAATCTCCGACGGGTCCCGGCCTTCCTGATGAATCAGCGGCCGCAGCCCCGTCCAGCTCGACTCGACATCCTGTTCCTTCAGCCGCACACTTGGAAACATACTATTGACGGCATTCAGCAAGTACGTGCGATCTTGCACCGTTATTTGCGGATTCACCCGGTCCCCGGCGTAGTTTGTATCCGTCGTGCCCACATAGGTTTTGCCCGCCCGAGGAATCGCGAACACCATCCGCTTATCCGGCGTGTCGAAGTAAACGGCCTGCCGCAGCGGGAATCGCCTCTGATCGAACACCAGATGAACGCCTTTCGTCAGATGCAGGGTCTTGCCCTTCTTCGAGCGATCCTGTTCCCGCAGCGTGTCGACCCATGGCCCGGTAGCGTTAATGATCTTCTTCGCTCGAACGCTGTAGGTCTGCCCGCTCAACCTGTCGGTTACCTGGACACCAATCAGCTTCCCTTCCTCATAGAGCAGCTTCTCCACCATGGCGTAATTGACTGCTCGAGCACCAAGCTCTACCGCCTTCTTCATCACTTCAATCGTCAGTCGGGCATCATCGGTCCGATATTCCACATAATAACCGCCACCCTTAAGCCCGTTCTGCATCAGCAGCGGCTCACGCCCTAGCGTCTCGCTCGCGCTAAGCATTTGGCGGCGCTCGCCTTTCTTAACACCTGCCAAATAATCGTACAAGCGCAAACCGAACGATGTGGACAGCTTGCCGAATGTCCCGCCAGTATAGATCGGCAGCAGCATCCATTCCGGTGTCGTCACATGCGGCCCGTTCTCATAGACGATCGCACGCTCCTTCCCCACTTCTGCTACGATCTTGATCTCTAACTGCTTCAAGTAGCGCAGCCCGCCGTGGACCAGCTTCGTCGAGCGACTGGACGTGCCGGCCGCAAAATCCTGCATTTCCACAAGTCCGAGCTTCAACCCCCTGCTCGCTGCATCCAGAGCGATTCCGGCTCCCGTAATGCCTCCACCTATAACGAGAATATCGAGAACTTCCTCCGTCATTTGTTGTAACCATGTCGTTCTCTCCGTACTTCCGAATGAACTACCCATACCTCTCACTCCTCCGCCTCTGCCTCATGTATGAATAGAAAAAACCACGAACAAGCGGCTTACGCAAGCTGCGTAAACGCTGTTGTGGTTTCTCCTCGAACTCCAACCGTATATGAACTTATAGTCGTATAATAGCACACCGTTTGATTAATGAAAAGTGATAGCCGCCCTGACGGCTTTCTTCCATCCGGCATACAGTTCGTCGCGAACAGAACTCTCCATCTGAGGTTCGAACTCCCGATCGACCTGCCCTTGGCCCGCAATCTGTTGCGTATCGCGCCAATACCCGACCGCCAGACCGGCGAGATAGGCCGCTCCAAGCGCGGTCGACTCCAAGATGACCGGCCGCTCCACAGGAACGCCGAGCATGTCGCTCTGGAATTGCATAAGGAAGCTGTTGGACACGGCCCCTCCGTCAACACGAAGCTTCTGCATCGTAATGCCCGAGTCTTCCTGCATCGCGTTCAGCACGTCACGCGTCTGATACGCGAGCGATTCCAGCGTAGCGCGAATGATATGCGCCTTCGTCGTTCCTCGGGTGATGCCGAACATCGCTCCCCGTACATCGCTGTCCCAATACGGCGTGCCCAGACCGACAAAGGCTGGCACGACGTACACGCCTTCCGCTGAGTCCACTTGCAGCGCATAGGCCTCGGTGTCTGATGCCGCCTCAATCACCTGCAGCCCATCGCGCAGCCACTGGATCGCGGAGCCTGCCACGAAGATGCTGCCTTCCAGCGCATACTCGACTCGACCGTTCAGGCCCCAGGCAATCGTCGTGAGCAATCCCTGCTCAGACGCAATCGCAGTATCACCCGTATGCATCAGCATGAAGCAGCCGGTGCCATACGTATTCTTCGCCATTCCCGGCTCGAAGCATAATTGCCCGAACAACGCAGCTTGCTGATCGCCGGCCGCGCCCGCAATAGGAACGGCAACACCTGCAAAGCAGTCCGTTCCCTCCGCGGTCGTATGTCCGTATACTTCGGAAGAAGGACGCACCTCCGGCAACATGGCAGCCGGTATGTTCAGTACCGCGAGCAACTCCTCATCCCACTTCAGCTCATGAATGTTGTACAGAAGCGTCCGGGAAGCATTGGAGTAATCGGTCACATGAGCAGCCCCGTCCGTCAGCTTCCAGATGAGCCAGGTGTCGATTGTGCCGAACAGCAGATGTCCGGCGTCCGCCTTCTCGCGAGCTCCTTCGACTTGATCCAGTATCCATCTGATCTTCGTACCCGAGAAATACGCGTCGATCCGCAGCCCTGTCTTCTCGCGAAACCGCTGCTCCAGCCCTTCGGCCTGCAGTTGCTCGCAGATGGGCGCGGATTGCCTCGACTGCCAGACGATCGCGTTGTACACCGGAACACCGGTACGACGATCCCAGACAACGGTCGTCTCCCGCTGGTTCGTAATGCCGATCCCGGCAATCTGCGCCGGAGATATGCCCGCTTCCGCCAACACCGAGCGGATGACGGCCTGCACCGAGGTCCATATCTCTTCCGCATCGTGCTCCACCCACCCTGGGTGGGGGAAATGCTGGGTGAATTCCTGCTGGGCGATGTGCGCCACTCGCCCCTCCCGGTCGAACAACAGCGCCCTGGAACTGGTCGTGCCTTGATCAATCGCCATCATATACGTAGGGTTCACAGTGAATATCCTCCATAGTCCGATTTGCTACACATAATGTCGCCATAGTTCCTTGTGCGAGGTCGTTACCGCAGTAGCTCCGGCCTGCAAGGCGTTCTCCACGTCGCTCACCGTGCGAATTAACCCTCCCGCGAAGATCGGAATATTCGTACGGCCGCTTACCTCAGTTATGATCTCAGGAATGATGCCAGGCAGCACTTCGATGAAGTCCGGCCGGGTACGCTCCAGTAACGTATAGCTCTTCTCCAGCGCTCCCGAATCCAACAGGAACAGCCGTTGAATAGCCAGCAACCCATTCTGCTTCGCCTTGGTGATCACCCCTGCGCGAGTCGAAATCAACCCCGCGGGCTTGATGTTCTGGCAGAGGAATTCTGCAGCGTATTCATCGTTCTTCAGCCCTTCCACCAGATCGACATGAAGCAGTAGTTTCTTCTCATGGGCTCGGGCCAGATCGACCAGATGCTTCAACTGCCCGATATGACTGTCCAGCAGCACAATGTAAGTGAAGGGGGTCGCGAGCAGCTTTTCCAAATCCTTCACTTTTCGGACAGCCGGTAGAATGCTTTGATTATGAAAAGCCATACATCTGACTCCGTTCCTAATTAAGTGTCTTACGTCTCACGTCCAATCAAAAAAAACACATAAATTGCTTCCTCTTGTTGTCCAGCAACAAAAAAGCAACCTATGTGAATCTCCCAATCTCCATCACCGCTTATCAACTTGATCACATTGTAAGCCTGCCTGAAGTGAAATGTCAATGTGTTCTTGGTTTAACCAACGGAGCGCCAGATGAATAGGCTAATGTATCCTATACTCGCATGTGAAAGGAATGACCCTTATGGCGCTCTACCAACTCCCGACAGCGGTGCAAACTCGTCTGTTGACCGCCCCCGGCGTGAAGATTCAATATCCCAGCGTGTCCGGACTCGCCAACCAATCCGCAGAAGATCACATCAACCGAACGATCTACAAGACCGTGCACGTGCTGCAACAAGAGCAGCAGAAGGTACAGACGGGAACGAATATGGAGATGGTCGGCCATTACGAGATCAAGACGAACGAGCGGGGCATCTTGAGTCTGATTCTCAGCAACTATGCTTATTCCCACCCGATGGCGCACGGCAATACGTTTGCCAGATCATTAACCTTCGACGTGAACACAGGCAAGCTCTACTCACTCGGCGATCTGTTCAAGCCCGGATCCGATTATATCAAGGTGCTGTCCAGCGAGATTGCCGTCCAGCTCAGGATGAGAAACCTCCCGCTGCTTCAAGGCTTCACGGCCATTAAGCCGAACCAGGACTACTACTTGGCGGATAAAGCGATTGTCGTCTATTTCCAACTATACGAGATAACCCCCTATTATGTAGGCATGCCGATGTTCCCCATCTCCGTCTACGCCGTACAGTCGATCGCCACAGAACAAGGACCCCTCTCCAAGCTCTCGGCGGATGTGGTTTAAATTGGCATCTCCTACGAACAATTCTGTGCACCGATGTCGCAAAACGAGGAATCATTTCGAATCTTATAGAATAGGAAAGAAACGAGGTGATTCGAATGGTGTACAGCTCGACCCGGTATGCGCTATCGGCCTTAATCGCTCCGATCGGCCTCGACCGCTTGTATAAAGGAGAAGACTTGACGCTTAAGCGATCTGTGTTAATATATGCCGTCCCGATCCTCCATGAGACTTCAGTTGAGACTTATATTCAAAGGTTAGAGTCCGCGACACATGGCATAACGAATCGGCCATTCTTGCATATACTCGACATGGAGCTCCAACAAGAGCAGATTCATGTTGTTATGAACCATAAGCCGGGCTGTTCGTTGCAGCCCTTCATCCAGCATACACCGCCTTCCGTGATGGATGCGCTGACCATGATTGCGGAATTCGGGCGAGATTTGCTGAATGGAGAAGACGGGACCACGATGAATTTCTCGCTCGCTCCCGCCAATATATGGATAACCGACAATCGTCAACTTAACGTAATCAACTCTTGGGATGCGGCCGTTCACAAAATGAGCCTAGCCAAAAGACTTAGCTTGTTGTTGTATCAGCTCCTTACTCGAACCGAACATATCCCGACAGACTCGGATTCATTCGGTATCCAGCTTAGCTGGTCCTTGCAGCATGGTCCACCGGACCAAATCGAAGAAATCGTCACCGTGGTTAGTCACGCATGGACGGATCAGATGACCGCAGCTTCGTTCGTCCAATGTCTCCAACAGTTGCAGTCGGATTGGCCGCACCAAACAACTTTCACCGCTTCTCCTGCTTCCGCCATTGCGCACCTGAATGAGCCCGTGCTGCCAGATGATGAAGAGGTGGAGGAGGAGGAGGAGGAGGAGGCCACATCCCAGAATGCTCCGTTGTTACGGTTCAGTCGAAAAGTGTTAGTAGGGCTGACGGCTTCTGTAATCGGCCTAGTTGTATTCGTTGGCGTCCTTATTGTGATGATCGAATTCATAGACTTGAAATGGTCACCTTCGACATCAACCGCTACCACGAACCAGGCGCAGCAGCCGCAATCTACCGTTCAGCCGACACCCAGCCAGAAACCGCCATCTCCCAAGCCTTCAACATCTTCACCTGATAGCGAGAGTACGGTTCTAGTCCCTAGCCTGGCGGGCTTAACACAAGCGGCCGCAGAACAACAAGCATTGGCTATGGGCCTCCGGTATACATATTATCTGGAAGTCCACGATCAAGCAGCAGGTACGGTATTCAGGCAAGAGCCTGCAGCCAATGAGTTGGTGTCCAAGGGCAGCCGGGTTACGTTCTGGATCAGCAAAGGGCGGTGAGGCTGAGGCCTCTTGAAAGGGTTGTGAGCTCGAGAAATACGACAAAGCATCCCGTTCCGCATACAGGCGGCTCGGGATGCTTCTCATCACCTTAGATATTTTTCACAAATACGATTCAATATTAGCAATGTGCTTCTTCAGCTTGGTAATCTTCAAGCCCCGAAGCAGTGCGAGCATGCCCTTCACCAGCACGACTTGCGGTTCTGGTTTGTCGAATTCTGCCTCCAGCACCTTGAGCGTCGATTCCAGCTCTTCGAGCTTGACTGGATTCAGCTGTATAGTATCCATGATATCGCGAATCGCCTGAATATCATCGGCTACCCCGGTTATGAGCTTATGCGCGCACGGTCCGTTCTCCGCCATGAATTTGTTGATTTCCTCCAGTTTCATCACCGGTTCGACCTGCTTGCCAATCATGCCATGGACGATATCATCCAGCCGGTCTACAAGGAAGATCGCTATTTGCTGGAAATCCAGCTTGATCTGTCCCTTCACGACATAGCTCATGTAGCCACCCATCATAGCGCCGATCAACGTTGCTGCATCGAATGAATAGGGGCTCGCCTCTTCCCCGTACAACTCTACAATGCACTTCTGGTTCTCGATCAACGAATATCCCTGCAACGAGAACACAATTTGGTGAATTTCTTCGTTGAATTCAACCCGCTCCTGCAACAACATCTTGAGAAAATCGCCGTGATCGACAAAATGGTTGAAACTCAGGACGATTTGGCGAAGCAGCTTCTCCCGCGGAGGCAATGCCTTATCCTCCATAATTGCCCGGAAATCCTTGAACATCAGCTCGAAGTGATGCTTGCATATCTCCACGAGCAAATCTTCCTTGGACTTGAAATAAAAGTAAAGCGATCCTTTAGCCATGCCGAGGGCATCGGCTATATGTTGAATCGACGTGCCCCGATACCCTTTCTCGGCAAAACATTTCATGGCTGCTTCAATAATATGATGCTTCTTCTCACTCACTGTCGTTCACCGCCGCTTCTTATTCAAACTTCGTCTACTTGCTTCCGACGGAATCTGGACAGGAACTCATAAACGATCGGTACAATAATGAGCGTCAGTACAGTCGAGCTAAGCAGGCCGCCAATTACCGTTACGCCCAAGCCCTTGGAGATAATACTGCCCCCCGTGCTCTCGAATCCTAGCGCGAGTGGAAGCAGTGCTCCGACAGTCGCGAGCGCAGTCATCAGAATCGGGCGAAGCCTTGTACCGGCTGCTTCGAGCAACGCTTCACGCGTGCTGAGCCCTTCCATCTCCTTGTGCCGCACGCGGTCCAGAAGCACGATCGCGTTCGTGACGACGATCCCGATCAACATCAGTGCGCCCATCATGGCCGATGCACTTAACGTTTCTCCAGCAATGAAGAGGCCGAGCAGTCCGCCGATCACGGTGAACGGTAGCGAGAATAGGATGGCGAACGGGGTAAGCGCGCCGCCGAATGTGATAACGAGCAGCAAGTATACGATCGCAATAGCCGCCAAGATCGCTATGCCGAGCTGTGTGAACGTTTCTGTGATCTGCTCGGTTACACCGCCGAAGTCAACTTTCACAGAAGCTGGCAGCGACATGCCCTTGATCTTGTCCTGAGCTGTCGTTGAAGCTTTCCCGACGTCCTTCACGGTAATGTTGGCCGATACATCGACGTACAGCTTGCTGTTCTTGTGCGTGATGGAGTTCGTCGATGTGCCCTTCTGCACTTTCACGACGTCCTTCAGCGGCACTTCGATGCCGAGCGGTGATTTGATTTTCGTATTCTCGATGTCGCTAATGCTGCTGAATTGCTTTTGATCGACATTGACATACACTTTGTACGTCTTGCCATCGACCTTTACTTCGGTCAATTCAGGGCGCTGCCGCATCGGACTGAGGGACATGGCGATTTGTCCTGCGGACAAGCCAAGCTGGCTCAGCTTCTGCTGATCAGCAACCAGCGTATATTGCTCATACTGCTTCGACAAGCTGGAATCGATCTTCTCGAAGGAACTGTCTTCCTTGAGCGACTTCTGGATTTGATCCACGGCAGTCTTGATGTCTTCTATATTGTCGCCGTAGACAGACATGCTGAGCTTGCTTCCCCCAAGACCGCCGCCACCGAAATTCATGAACGCCCAATTCCCGGTTGGCTCGGTTTTCTTGAGATCCTCTAGCAGCTTATCCTTTTCCTTAGCGAAGTCCTTGACCTCGTTTTTGTACAAGACGAAGAAGAGAGCAGATTTGGACGGGCCTGCACTCATCGGATTTTGTCCGCCTACCGAGTATTGCAGGTTCGTCACGCCTTCGCGCTGTAAAATCAATTTCTCTGCATCCAAAGCGGTCTTCTCGGAATCGACGAGCAATCCACCTGGTGCCGGGCTATACGTAATCATCGCAAACTTCTGTTCTTCCTCTGGGAGGAAGCTGACTCCGACGACCTTAATCAGCCCTAAGCTTGCCACCAACAGGACGATGGCAATCGAGAACGTCACAAGCTTATGCTTGAGTGTCCAATTGAGTATGCGGCGATAGGCACGACCCAACACACCTGGCTTGTCCTCATCATGTGCAACATGCTTGGCCTTCAACCCTCGGCGGAAGAAAGAGTGCGTCAGCATCGGTACGATCGTGATCGCCACGAGCAACGAAGCGAGCAGCGCGAATACCATCGTCCAGGCGAACGGCAGGAAGATTTGACCGATCGGTCCGCTTACCGTTGCGAGTGGAAGGAAGACGGCAATGGTCACAAGCGTCGAGGACATAATCGGCAGGAACATCTCGCGTGTAGCATCGAGAATGAGCACCTTGCCCTTCAGCTTCTCTGTCTTCAACGACATTCTGCGGTAATTGTTCTCGATGACAACGATGGAGTCGTCGACGACCCGTCCGATCGCGACAGTCATCGCGCCGAGTGTCATCGTATTCAGGGTAATATCCATCTGCTTCAGAACAACTAAGGCAATAAGCAAGGACAACGGAATGGACACGACTGAGATCAGTGTCGTGCGAATATTCCGCAGGAAGATCAAGATGACGACGATGGCGAATAAAGCGCCGAATAATGCTTTATTCAACATCGTCTTGACCGATTCTTCAATCGGCTTGCCCTGATCGAACATGACGAGCAGATCTACGCCGGGGTGATCGAGCTTGACTTGCTCAGCGATCTTCTTCACTCCGTTGACCACAGTCACGGTATTGGCGTCATTCGTCTTCGTTACGTTAATGCCAATCGAAGGGCTGCCGTCTGTGCGGGAGATCGAATCCAGCTTCGTCACCAGCTTCACATCGGCGACTTCCTTCAGCTTGACGGTTGGAATGCCGCCTGAAGTACCAGCTCCGGCTGCACCCGCTCCACCTGTACCTGTTCCGCCAGTTGGAGGGGTTTGCCCAGCACCTTGCTGGCCGCCTGGTGCCGTGCCTGCTCCAACGCCGGCTCCTGCTCCAGTACCAGCACCGGAGGGGATGACCGGAATCGCAATATTGTTCAGATCGTCAATCGTAGTAATGTTGCCGTCAACAACGATCGTCTTCTCGGACTTCTCCATCTCGAACAACCCGAGTGGAACTTTCAAGGCCGACCCTTGGATAATGCCCTTAACCGTATCCTCGGTTAGTCCTAATGACTTCAGCTTGTCCTTATTGAAGGTCAACTGTACTTCCTTCAGTTGCTGTCCGGAGATGGCAACCGTTCCTACACCTTCGATACCTTCCAGTGCAGACTTCACTTCATTGTTCACCAGCGTCGTGATTTCTTCCAGCGATTGGCTCTTGCCCGATATGCTCAGTGAGACGACAGGGAACGCATTGAAGTTAATACGCGAAGCTTGCACTTCCTGTGCGCCTTCCGGACGCGTGAACGTTCGTATAGCTTCACGCAGCTCACTCTCGGCTTTGTCCAGGTCCTTGCTGTAATTGTAGCTCACAATGATGGAAGATACGTTCTCCGATGAGGTAGAACTAACCTCGTCAACACCGTTCAAGTTCTTAAGGCGCTGCTCCAGCGGAATCGTAATCTTATCTGCAACTTCCTGCGGCGCTGCTCCCGGATACACCGTATTGACCGTGAGTATCGGGATTTCAATGTTCGGGATCGTCTCCTGCTTCATGTTCAGTCCCGCATACAACCCGGCGACCGTTACGATGATCGTTAAGATCCACAGCGCAAACTTATTGTTTAGCGAAAAATTAATGATTCCTTTCACAACTCCACTCCTGTCCGCTCTCTTTATTTAGCCGAATCTAATTCGAATATATTATTATATTAATCGAACAACGTTCGAAAATCAAACCACTCTCGTTTCTCTATAGAGTATAGTGTGTTTTTATTTCTACTATACGGATTAACGCTACGTCAGTAGCAAGGCCCCGGCCGTCCAAATGCGTCCATTAAATGGCCTTTCGAAAAAGATGTCCAACTCGCTGCCATAAACGCACAAGAACCTAACCGAATATGCCTCGATCAGGTTCTTGTGTGCCTCATTAAGTAAGCCCTTGCTTCCATTGGTCGTACCATTCGACGATGCTCTTATGCGGGCTCACATCTAAATCTCTCTGCAACAGTTCTGTCATTCGCCTGTACTGCTCCTCAACTCCAGCTCTGTCCTTGTTCTGATCATACAGCTTCATCAAGACAAAATAGCTGTCCTCGTGATACGGATTATGTTGTAATAAACGATTGTAGATTAGGAAGGCCTCCGTCAGCATCTGGGCGGTCACATACCATTCGGCGAGCTGCTGAGCAAGCTGCAGCCACAGCAGTCTCAGACGCTGCCGTTCGTGTTCTACCCACAAGTAGTCGTATTCCCCCAAATAATCGCCACGGTAGGCATCTACCATACGTTGATGTTCTTGCATCGTATGCAAGGATATCGGTGGCAGCTTACTCAAATCCTGCTCCCACTCTACTACATCCACTCTTACCTTCTTGGCATCCAGGACGTAGCCTTCCTCCGAACTCATGTTATGAATCGTAATATCAACTACCATACGCTTCAGGCATTGACGGATTTGATACACGGTTGTGTACAAGTGGGTCGACGCTTTTTTCTCATCAAAATCCGGCCATAGCAACTCGATCAGAACACCCTTGCGAACCAATTGCCCGCGATGATGCAACAAATAAGCGAACAACTCCTGCGCCTTGGCCGTTCTCCACTTGATCACTTCCGGTACATGTCCGGGTTGCTCAATCTGCAGCATCTGGAAACAACGGATCAGCATCGGAGCAGCAGACTCCGGCTGTTCTTGTATCTCTTGTCCTTGCTGGCGTGGCACAAACCGACTGATTGTCCGAGCGAGCCGATCGCGTTGCAGCGGTTTTAATACATAATCGAGTGCGTTCAGTTCGAAAGCTTGTACCGCATATTCATCATAAGCCGTCACAAACACGATATCTACGTTCGGACAACTCTCCATAATGAGCTCAGCTGCCCTCAGCCCTGACAGTCCTGGCATCTGAATGTCCAGGAATACCAAGTCCGGTTGAAGTTCCTCCGCCTGTTTAACCGCCTCAAAGGGGTCTATAAAGCTCCCCACAATGTCTATATAAGATAATTCCTTCAACATCTTCTCAAGTAGCATGAGCGCAAGCCGTTCATCATCGATTAATACCACTCTCAACTAGCTTCACCGTCCTCCTCTTCCCAGGCATTCAATCCTGGTCATGCCTATCTATTTTTCATCGGCGGGTTAAGCTCGTTTGATTAGTTCAACCTAATGACAACGGAATTTTCAATGATTTAGACAGCAAAAAACGCTTCCTGCGCCGCCAATACTCTATTGGGGGTCAGTAACGTTCTCAGTCTCCATATTATAGCAACCCTCACATCACTTAGTTCAAGACCTTGGATACCGCTTCCTGAATGCGATCCCTCTGAAACGGCTTGACCACGAAATCCTTCGCCCCGGAAGTAATCGCATCCAGCACCATATCTCGCTGACCCATGGCTGAGCACATAATGACCTTCGCCAACGGATCAATTGCCTTGATCTTCCGAAGTGCCTCCACACCGTCCATCTCCGGCATCGTGATATCCATCGTCACCAGATCGGGCTTAACCCTTGTATATTCGTCGACCGCTTCCTTGCCATTACGAGCTTCTGCTATGACCTCAAACCCCAGGTCCTCCAAGATCGTCTTCATCATCATACGCATAAATGCTGTATCGTCCACTACCATAACTCTAACCATAGCGTTATTCCCTCGCATTCGATTCGTTCTGATCTTATTGTAGCAGTCGCTACTGAATAATTTCTGAACAACGAAGCTTCTGGCCTTGCTAGGGGTGAGTTTCCTTATCGATACGTTTGGGATTCCTTGTTCTATTCCTTGCTTGATCCCCTTCTCCACGCGAACAAACGAGATACCCCGTAGCTCTGCAAAATGAACAAGCAAGGCAATACATCCATCCGATAACGAGTCTGAATCTCAATTACAATGTGGATGACCGCATAACCAAGCCATACAATTAAGAACATCACATAGGCATCATCCACATGCTCCTGTTGTCGGGATACTAGCAGCGATACCATCGCGATAAAACCGAACAAGGCGACGAGTACATATCCGATTCGCTCCCCTTGTATCGAGAGCCGCTGCAAGTCCGGCCGATCCTGCTGCCACAAGCTCCACATGAAGGCGGAGTCCTCATTACCCCACATCACCTTCAGCTTGCGCACGTACAGCTCGGCGAGCGCCGGCTTGTCGGCCAGTCGCTCCATCAGCAGGCTGCGCTCTGCTTCGTTACGCGCCTCACCAAGCGGATATTGCAGCACGTAATCGGTATCCTCCTGCGACCATCCTCCGGTCGTCGCCGGATTGGCGCCGACCATGAACTTCCAGTAGGGCTCCGGGTTAGTGAGCGGATACGGCGTCACGCCAGCGGCCTGAACCGCCCAACTCGCACCTTGCTGAAGCAGCACATATAACACGACCACACCGACTCCCTTGGCAACTGTTCGCCATATAGGAGGTCCTTCCGACCGTCTAGGCAGCAGCTCATACAGCACGACAAAAGCCACATAGGCTGCAATAAACGCACTCCCCAGCGGCCGCACGAAATTCGCGAGCGCGAAGCACAATGCGATTAGCACCCATCTGTATTTGCCCGATCTGCCTCGATCGACGATAGCGAAGTAAACCCCCAGGAAGAAGAAGAACGTCGACAGATGCTGATTCGTCAGCACCGAACACATCATAATCTGCGGCACATACAGAGCAAAGGATAACCCCGCGATTCTCCCGCTAAGCTCGCCGAATACTTTGGCAGCACTAGCGTAGACCAGAAAAACTGTGCCCGTATTGAGCGCGATGTTGAACAGCTTGAGCACAAGAAGATGATCGCCGAACAAGTTCAGCAGCAAGCCCTCATATAGGGTAAACCCGAGCTGGTACACCCAGCGGGTGAAATATTCCGATGTCCCGAATGAAAAGTCCCCTACGGCAGCACTTCGGGCGGCGGTATACATGTCGAGGAAATCCGATACGGGCTGTGTGTCCACAACCGCTATCCAGACCAGCCTCAAGCCGCCGGCCACCACGGCAAGCAGAACAATCGTTTGCAGCCGGGTCAAGTAGCGGTGCATGCCATAGCCGGTAATGGACAATACGCCTGCAGCTACCAACAACAATAAGACCGTTGTCCCGTGGGATCCCGTCCATTGTCGCGTATTCATGAAGGCGTGGAAGGCTGCCCAACCAAAGAGAGCAGCTCCACAGGCAAGCAATAGCTTCGTTATCCCTGTTGTCATCATCGTGCGCACAATATAATCACCTCATAAATCAAGAATAGCCTACTGTTCTGTACAAGTACAGAAGAGCAGGCTACCCGTTCATTATGTCCTCTCAAGCAATCTGATCTCACTCGTGGTGAACAAGCGGCAGAACGACGGTGAATTGAGCGCCTTCGCCCGGTGTGCTCTCCACGCATACGGTACCTCTATGCATCTGCACAATCTTTTTCACAATCGACAGCCCAAGGCCGCTTCCGCTATTGTTCCCCGAGCGGCTCCTCGACTTGTCGGATTTGTAGAACCGCTCGAAGATATGCGCCTGATCTTCCAGCGGTATCCCCGGTCCGGTATCCCATATGCGAACGACAGCCTCATGATCCCGCTTCGTCAATGCGATCCCTATCGTGCCGCCGACGGGGGTGAACTTGATGCTGTTGTTGATCAAGTTGATCCACACTTGGCTGAGCAGCTCCTCGTCCGCCGCAAGCTCTGTCTCCTCCAGAGAGACATCCATCTCGATCGACTTGCCGACCCATTGCGGTTCGCATGCGAGTACAATGTTGCGAATCTGCTTGTGCAGGCGGAACCGCTTGGCTTCGAAGGGATGATGCTGCGATTCCAGCGATGTGAGCTTGAGCAGGTTGTCACTCAGCTTGGATAACCGCCGGCTCTCGGTCTCAATAATGTTCAAATAGCGGCTGCGCTCCTCTGAGTTCAATTGGTCATTATGGAGCGCACGTGTGAAGCCGCTGATCGACGTAAGCGGCGATTGAATCTCATGCGAGACGTTGGAGATGAATTCCTGCCGCATCCGCTCCATCTCATTCAGCTCCACAGCCATGTCGTTCAGGCTCTCCACGATAGCGCCGAACGGACCGTTGTTATGCCGGTTCGCATCCAGATTGACATTGAAGTCTCCTTTGGCCATTCTCCTCATCGCATCAATGATCGGCTGTAGTGGGCTTATGTGACGCTTATGCCGCTTGGCCGCAATGACCCCTACAACCGTCATCATCGTAAATCCCAGTAAGATCGACAGCAACTGCTTACCGTAATCATGGAACAAACTCGGGGTAGCGGTCTGGATGAACAGGGCCTGCGTCTTCCCACCGACCGTGATCGGTTGTCCGGTAGTGGCTACACCGGAACCGAATGGATTGTGACGGGGCAGCTTCTTGACAATCCCGCCCCTTAGTACCTCCTGCACCTCTTCGGAAGAGGCAGAGAACGCTCCCAGGTCAGCACCTGGTCCGAATGTCCGGCTCTTGCCCGCCGCATCGATCAAGACGATCCGATCATCACGGAGCTTGGCGACCTGCCGTACCGTCTCATCCGGATTCCCGCTTTGATCCGCCGTGTACAAGGCCGCGATCGTACTGCCTCGAGCCATCATTTCGTCCCAATGCTGCGGCTTGCTGTAATGGTCGTACACGAACGAGATCAACAGAAAGGCAATCGTCCAGCAAAATGAAATCATAACCATGACTTGAAGGACCCGTACCGCGATGGTGACCCTGTTTCTCATCCCTGCACCTCAAGTCGGTAGCCCAGACCGCGGATTGTACTGATCCGGAAGGAGCATTGGTCCTCGGGGAACCGTTCCCGCAGCCGATTAATGTGGACATCCACGGTCCGCTCGTTGCCTTCGAAGTCGTAGCCCCAGATTTGCTCAATCAATTGCTCTCTGGAGAAGGTTTTGCCTTGATAGCTGGCCAGCTTGAACAGCAGCTCGAATTCCTTGAGCGGCAGCGTCATGCTTTTGCCATCGAGCGTCACTTCGTATGTTTTGCGGTTCAGCTCCAGCTCGCCGGCCTGCACAGTTTGCGACATGGCAATTCGGTAACGCTTGAGCAGCGCCTTCACCCGTACTACCAGCTCCAGCGGCTCGAACGGCTTAACCAAATAATCGTCGGCTCCCAGTTCGAACCCCTTGATCTTGCTAGGCGTCTCCCCGACCGCCGTCAGCATGAGCACTGGGAAGTCATAATGCTCCCGCAGCTCGCGGCACAACTGCCACCCGTCCATGTTCGGCATCATAATGTCCAGAATCACCATGTCCGGTGTCGTCGATTCCAGAACAGAGAGCGCGTCAACACCATCACACGCTTCCAATACCTCAAAGCCTTCTTTGCTTAAGAAAACCCGGACAAGTTCCCGAATATGAGGGTCATCGTCCACCAAGAGCAGTCTGGTCATGCTCCCTCCTCCTCTCCCTAATGGGCAGTAAGCTTATACAGTCGACTTCATACGCAGCTGCTGATCCGCAAATTCCCGATACATCTTGTGCGATTCATATAGCTCTTGATGCGTTCCCCGCCCGGTCATTCTGCCCTTATCGATAAAAATAATCTGGTCTGCATCCACTACCGTCGACAATCGATGTGCGATGACTAGTGTGGTACGGCCTTTCATCAGATTCTGAAACGCCTGCTGCACCACGAACTCCGACTTGCTGTCCAGACTGGACGTCGCTTCGTCCAACATTAGAATACTCGGATCGCGCAGAAGCGCACGGGCGATCGCAATTCGCTGGCGCTGGCCGCCAGAGAGCTTGATGCCCCGCTCCCCCACCTGCGTATCATACTTCTCCGGCATTTCCTCGATGAACGAATCTGCATAGGCCATTACAGCCGCTTGCTGCAGCTCCTCATCGGAGACCGTTCGATCCAGGCCATAGCAGATGTTGTCCCGGATCGTGCCTGAGAGTAGCGGACTATCCTGCGATACGTAGCCGATCCGACTTCTCCAAGAGTCTAACGAATACGTCTGGATCGGCTCGGAACCTAGCCGGATGGCACCTTCATTAGGCTCGTAATATCGTTCCAACAAGGAGAATAGCGTCGTCTTCCCGCTACCGCTCGGACCTACAATCGCTGTAACCTTTCCAGGTAGAATCGTGAATTGCACATCCTCCAGAATCGACTCGCCTTCTTCCGCATACGAGAACGTTACGTGATCCACGACAAGCGGCTGTTCGAGATCGGTTACGGCTAGCTTAAGCCCCTCACTCGGGTCTTCCTCCTCCGATTCAAGAATCGCCACCATGCGTTCGGTAGCCCCTCTAGCCTTCTGCATCTGCGTGAAAAATTGAGTAATCTGCGTCATCGGCATCATGATCTGGACTAGGTACAAAATAAAAGCTACCAGTTCCCCAGCCGTCAAGGCACCTGAGGACACCCGCATTCCGCCGTAACCTATAATTAGCACAAGCAGCAGCATAAGGACTGTGGACATGATCGGGGCAATCATCGCCTGGACTTTGCCCTCCTTAATCCCGAAGCGGAGCAAATTGTCGATCCCTGTTTTCCCCCGCTCGTATTCAAGTGTCTCGGCATTCGACGATTTCACAAGCCGAATCTCGGATACGACTTGCGTCAGAATCGTGGTGAAGCTGGCCGTTTCGTTCTGCACGCCTTTCGAGATTTTGTACATTTGCCGACCAAGCGGGACTAGGCCAAGCAGGACAAGGGGAACGGCGGTAAGCATCGTTAACGTCATTTGCCAATCGAGCACAATAAGCACGGCAATAGAGCCAACAATGGATACGATGCCTGTAATGAACCCGGACAGATGTTCGCTGATCAGCCCCTTCACCACACCTGTATCGTTCGTCACCCGGCTAATCGTCTCGCCCGTCTCCCGGTTGTCGTAGTAAGGAATGGTCATCCGCAGCAGCTTGCTCCACAGACGTTCCCTAAGCTTGGCAACCACATGTTGGCCAGCACGGTTCAGCAAGTAGATGGACAATCCTCCGGCTACTGCCTGAACGAGAAACGCAGAGACCAGCAGTACGATTTGCCCGGCGCTGATAGAGGAGAGGGAGAAGCTGTCTACCATATTTTTAGTAAAAAGCGGAACGATCAGACTCACTAATGTAGTGGCCATGCTGAGCGTCAGCGCGATGGATATTAGGGTTTTGGAAGGTCGGGTGTCCCGGATCAACTGGTAAAATTGCCGCCAGCTTCCGGTATTCTCATTGGAAGGCTGTTTCAATAGGCTCACACTCCATTATCGTAACAACGGTTACGGCTTGTCTTATTATCTCATACTGCCCTTGTGGAAACATCTTACCCCGTGAGCTCTACTATAAAGCTGGATTATGAACGGAATATAAACGGAATCCATCTACGACGATTAATGTCGAATGGCGGGAAGTGTGAGCAGGAAATCCGCACGTGGTTGCGGAATACATAAATGGAATGGATCGTTTCAACCATATAGAGAGGATGAGATTAGTGAAAGACAAAGTGAAAGGATTGCTGGTTGGTCTAGCGCTTGGTACCATGATGACCGGAACACTCACTTATGCGACCACTAGCACAGACATCGGGGTGTATTTTCGCGAGTTGAAATATGCGTTTGACGGCGTGGAGAAGCAACCTCCTGCTGAGCAACAAGGGTTCATTTACAACGACACCACCTATGTCCCATTGAGATTCATTGCCGAGTCACTAGGTAAGGAAGTCAATTTCGACAATGACACGGGGTCCATCTGGATCGGGAAAAATTATGGCGGTGCAGCAGCAACACCCGTAGCTACTTACATAGGTGGGGAAATTACACAAGTAGAGCTGGACACTTATTTGTCCGCATACACGTTCTTCTATTCCCAATCTGGCGTACAACCGGGGCGTCAGCAAATGCTGCCACAATTGATTGGGATTGAACTTCTGGCTTCCCGTGCCGATGATACCGCCCGGACGATCGCCGAACAGTCGGCTGTGACGGAGTTCGCCAACATCGTAAAATACTTTGGTAGCGTAGAGAGTCTAGAAACCAATCTGAAGTCATTGAAGCTAACGGTTAGCGATGTGAAGTCGTACTTGGTTCAGAGCATGCTGACCCAGCAAGTGCTCTCGAGCATGGTAGACGATCAAGCTGTGCAGGCTGAATATGAACGAAAGCTTAAAGCCGACTCATCGGCATTCGTAACCGCCACCATTCGCCATATCCTGATCGGTACGAATACGGGCACCGCTACACGAACCGATGCGGAAGCGTTGGCACGAGTGAAGGAAGTGCAGGACAAGCTGGCCAAGGGCACGGATTTCGCAGAGTTGGCGAAGATATACTCCGACGACGAAGGCACCAAGAATGCAGGAGGACGTCTTCCCCATGCTGACATCGCTGATTATGTAGAGGGGTTCAAGAAAGCAGCAGCCGAGCTCCCGCTTAATAAGCTGAGTGATCCAGTCAAGACCGAATTCGGCTATCACCTGCTGGAAGTGGAGAAACGGGAGACCAAGTCGCCGGATCAGGCCAAGAACCAGTTGAAATCGCAGATGATGGTAGCTGCATTCCAACGAATCATTATGCAAGAGGTTCCAGGACTGATTCAATCGACTACTTTAACGTCACCTCAGAAATAAGGTTTGCCGCCTCTTCAGGTACTCACCATATAGTATCGTTAACAGGCTGCAAGCCCTAATCGGCAGCCTTGTTTCATTTGGGAAAAAAGAACAACCCCATCCTATGAGGACGGGGTTGTTCCTTTTGTAACGTAGCTTAATTCATTTCT
The DNA here is from genome assembly GCF_056401635.1 of Paenibacillus sp. P4_E11. Taxonomy (NCBI): domain Bacteria; kingdom Bacillati; phylum Bacillota; class Bacilli; order Caryophanales; family Paenibacillaceae; genus Paenibacillus; species Paenibacillus sp. P4_E11. Next base: position 111,189 of record NZ_JBFUIX010000001.1, read on the forward strand.
CTCGACTGGTCCATCTCTCGCAGCTGACCCGACAGTCGACCGCTAAGTATCGGCCTGCTGTATTCCACGATATAATGCAGACCGCCTACAACAAGTAACAAGCCGCTCAAGGTTGCCAGTACAGACACAGGAACAACCCACCATGCTACCGGGGTAATGAAGAATGGAACGAGCGAGACCGCTAGTATGGGCGGCGCATTCCACTTGAACTTGCGAATCATCCAGATGACGAGTAGCGAGTTCAACAAGAAGGAGATGGGCCCCGGATAGGCGGCATGCAGCAAGCAACCTAGTAGAGAAGCGATGACAGCGCCGATCGATATGTTCGCCAGCTCTCTTATATGAAAAGTACGGGTTACGAACAAATAGCAGAACGCACCCACTGTAGGATAAAATACGGTTTTCAATGCAGGGTAGCGCAAGGAAATCCAATATAACAGCATCAAGTACAAGCTTATTGCAATGGTCTTCACATTCATGAACGGAAGCGTCCTCCTAGATTCAACAAAACTTCAGCAATGATCCCATAACAGGCCCGCGTAAGCGCAATGCCCAGCATAAGAATAACCTTAGTCAGTTTACTACGTGACGCTCGAAGGGTCAATAGTAATAGCCTCCATTCCAAGCGGAATGAGGGGGTTAAATCACAACGAGTTCGACACTAACCCATCCGCCCCTACAGCAAGCTTCCCGTAATTATCCCAGCAGACGTATAATACTTACGAGACAATGAGATATTACATAAATAACAATGATTTGCTATAATGAAGCAATATTCAAACGCGATGATGAGAAGAGTAGGGAAAAACATTCTTGTACAGAGAGCTCCGGCAGCTGAAAAGGAGCAAAGAATTTCCTCCCGAACCAAGTCTCTGAGCAGCATGCAGGAACCTACAACGGGGATGGCGTGACGGGAGCTCCCGTTATAGAGCTAGAGTATAAGCATTGTCCGCAATGCCGTACTTGAAGAGGTTAATATGGCGACATATTAATGAATCTGGGGTGGTACCGCGAAAATTTCGTCCCCAAGACAGGAGGTCTTGGAGGTGAAGTTTTTTTTGTGCTGTTTGACCAACTACCACATTCATTAGGAGGAGTCGAAATGGATATTGAGAAGGAGCATCATAATGATAACTTTTTAGTTAGGCTGATTAGTGAGGAGCTTGAAGCTAGTGCATTCGGCAGGGACATGTGTACGCGATTTCCGCCCGAGCCCAATGGCTATCTTCATATAGGAAGCGCCTACGCCATCCACACGAATTATACAATGGCTGGTCGGTTCAATGGAACATTTCATCTACGCTTTGACGACACGAATCCCCTAAAGGAAGATATCGAATACGTCAACGCGATAATCGAAGATATCAGGTGGCTCGGCTACGATCCGGGAGAACATATCTACTACGGCTCGGACTACTCGGAAGACATCTATAACGCCGCAGTTACCTTAATTAAGCGCGGAAAGGCCTACGTATGTGAGTTGGGGCCAGAGGAAATAACGGAGTATCGCGGGACTTTGACCGAACCGGGTAAGAACAGCCCTTATAGAAACCGATCCGTCGAGGAAAACCTGGAGCTTTTTTCGAATATGAAAAATGGCGACTATCCCGCCTTCTCCAAGGTTGTTCGGGCCAAAATCGATATGGGCTCGCCCAATTTAAACCTACGTGATCCTGTGATATATCGAATCATCCACGCTGAGCATTACAGAACGGGAAACGATTGGTGCATTTATCCCCTGTATGATTTTGCTCATCCGATTCAAGATGCGATTGAGGGCATCACCTACTCCTTATGCTCCATTGAATTCAAGGACCACCGTCCCTTATACGACTGGGTACTAATGGAGCTTGGCATCGCTAATCCGCCGCGGCAAAGAGAGTTCGGCCGCCTGAGCTTAACAGGTGTTGTGACGAGCAAACGGTTTTTGAGACAGCTGGTGGATGAGGGGCACGTTGATGGCTGGGATGATCCCAGGCTCCCTACGCTCCGCGGCTTAAGAAGAAGAGGTTTCACGCCGGAAAGCATACGCAGCTTTATCGAGGAGATCGGTAGTATCCGAACTCAGAGCACAGTGGACATCTCCTTACTGGACCATTGCCTTAGGCAAGATCTGAAAGCTACCACGATTAGTGTCATGGCTGTTCTGCAGCCTTTAAAGGTCGTCATCACTAACTACCCGGAGGATGACGTAGAGCTGTTAAGGATTGAGAACAACAGCGAGAACGAGGCGCTGTGGAAACGAGAGGTTCCATTTTCGAGAACGATTTATATAGAGCGGGACGATTTCATGGAGTTGCCCCCTAAGGGCTTTCACCGACTGAGCCTGAATACCGAGGTAAGGCTGAAGGGTGCTTATTTCATCAAGTGCGAGGAAGTGATCAAAGACCCGGTAACAGGTGAAGTTACGGAGCTGCGCTGTACCTACGACCCGCTCACGAAGAGCGGTACCGGATTTACTGGGCGTAAGGTGAAAGGGACGATCCATTGGGTGTCTGCAGAGCACGCCGTGCAAGCTGACGTTCAGTTGTATGAGAAGCTGCTGCTAGACCAAGACCTGAATGTTCCGAAGGACGATGGCAACGATTGGACCGATAGGATCAACCCGAATTCGATTGCTATCGTCAAAGACGTTCTGCTGGAGCCATTCGTCGAACATGCGGATAGGGTACAAAAATTTCAATTTTTCCGCCATGGCTACTTCTGCCTAGATACGAAGTTCACAACCGACACCAGGCTCGTATTTAACCGTATTGTACCGTTGAAAGATACTTGGAACAAAGGATGAGCCCCTGCTTGAACCGCACTGGTTCAGCTTTTCTATTGCATTTATCATATCGGCAGCATTAAACGTGGTTTACTACGTACCGGGAAAACAAAAAAGATCTGGCTCTTCACCAGATCTTTTTCCTCCGTGATTTCCCATAAGGGAACGTTTCGATGGACACCAACTCTTCGCTGGCTCACATCCTCAGTACTATCAGTATACATATAAGAAAAAGTTTTACAATGCAATTATGATCAACTTTATACAAACTTAATACATGAGTTAATCGTAATTTTCTTCAAATGTCTGATTGAAGCCAGATGCTTTCATCGACAGGGCTAACTCTTTTTCTAACCCGGCTTGTTTAAGTTGGTCGAATAAGGAATCCGTACGTCTTAAATGCTCTCTTAGCTTTCTGTACTGTGCTTGACTGCGTTTGAGCTTTTCCTCCATCTCAGCTAATTCTTTGATGTACTGCTGGTTGTCAGATTCCAGTTGAATTACCGTTTGTTCGGCAACATATTTTCCTGATCTTAATTGAGTAATTTCTGCGTTTTTATTTCGAATTTGATTATGATACAGCTGGGAGTTATTTAATACGTATTGTTGTATGCGATCTAAGAGTGCACGTGAAGCTTGTCCAATGGGTCTAGGTGAAATTATTCTATTTTTATGAACCCATCTCATATCCTCCATGAGAACTCCAGTATCTTGCTGAAAACCGTCCACAGCAGGGGCTTGAATAATCTCTGGATCGTTTGAACCGAATTTTTTGGTGCTTCCCGGAACGATAAGCAATTTACGTCGGCTGTTAAAGAGGACAATACATGGATGCTCGTATGAGAATTCCTTCTAAAAATTCATTGCACCCAAATCAATGTAAATAATATCTCCGACATTGTAATTTCTAGTATGTTCAGGACCTGAAGAATTTCTCTCAATACGATCAATAAATTTTATCCACTGGCTTACGTTATACACATCTTTCTGTCCAACCAGATCGATAGTATTCCAAATCGCTTTTTTGAATTCGTCATAAACAGGTGGTACAGACGAGGCAGGATTCTGCTTAGCATTCGCATGCCTCATATGTTGATTCAATGGATTGTGGTTTATGTTAAACAATAACTGATTTCCTCCTTCAACTTGTTGGTATAAATATACAATGCCGGCTTTTATTGAACAAGAAATTATTGGAAATTTTTAGAGCGAATGCTGCGTATAGCATTCAAACATTGACAACAAATAAAAAGTGAACTATATTTATGTCAGTCAGTACTGACAGTTGTTCTGAAAGGATGAACAAGAATGAGCGACAGCAACAATCTGAGCAGCGATGAAAGGCTAATGCTGGCAGCGATCCATCTCATTTCGGAGAAAGGCTACAATGGCGCATCCACGATGGAAATCGCCACCGCAGCCGGTTTGAGCGAAAAGACGCTGTTTCGTCGCTTCAGCAGCAAACAAAATCTTCTCGAATCTGCATTTGACCGGTTTCATTATGCAGCAGAGATGAGAAAGCTCTTTAACGAGAAGCTCGTTTGGGAATTGCATGCCGATTTGCTCTTGATTAGCCGAACCTACCACGAAATCATGAACCGCAATCGAAAAATGATTGTGATTAGCATGAAAGAAGAAATCATGTTGCCCGGATTTAAAGAAAGAACACAGAAGCATCCTCAGCAACTGTTGGAATTCTTAACGAATTATTTCACGACTATGGCCGAGAAAGGCAAAATGATTCGGACGAACCCGGAGCTGCAGGCATTTTCATTCATGATGACGAATTTTGGTGCATTTATTAACGACCTAGAAGCTCGAGTTAACTATCCGACCATATCGGAAGAGGCATTCATACTGGAGCACGTGGAGATATTCACTAGGGCATTCACCCCCTAGTTTTTTTATAAACCAAATGACAGTAAGTGGTGACAGTCATCGAGAGGATGTGGTAACTATGGAGACAAAAGCATCGCAACAAGTCGGAGAGAAATTGATGCTTATTATGGTGTTCACGCTAATTATTTCAATGATGAGTGCATTAATGTTCAACATTGTACTCCCAGAAATAAGTAAAGAGTTTGATCTATCCATCGCTCAAGTCAGTTGGTTCTCCTCTGCTTATGCTTTAATTTACGCGATTGGAACGGTGACTTACGGGAAGCTGGCTGATCGCTACAAGCTAAAAAATTTACTTACTTTCGGTTTACTCCTATTTGCATTGGGTTCACTGGTCGGCCTGTTTTCTCAGACATTTGGGCTGGCGCTTATCGGAAGGTGTCTGCAGTCATTAGGAGCTGCTGCTATCCCGGCAACAGCGATGCTGATCCCGTTACGGTATTTTGCTCCAGAACGCAGAGGCTCAGCATTAGGCATGACGGCCGTTGGATTGGCTATTGGCAGTGCTCTTGGACCTGTAATGTCTGTCTTCATTGTCAGTGTTGCTAATTGGCGTTGGTTATTCGCCGTCTCTCTCTTCATCTTGATCACGATACCCTTTTACCGTAAATACTTGATTGATGAGCAGCAGAGGGGAACTGAGAAATTTGACTGGATTGGCGGAGGCTTGCTAGCTATTACGGTTGCCTTGCTGCTTCTGTCCGTTACGAATGGAACATGGTGGTTTATGATCGGAGGCTTGATCGCTCTGATGTTGTTTATTGTACGAATTCGATTCGCTGCAGAACCGTTTGTCCAACCTGAGCTCTTTAAGAACAGGAGATATATGCTCGTCCTCCCCATTACTTTCTTAATCAATGGGATGGGTCTCTCCCTCTATTTTCTTAGTCCATTACTCCTGTCCACTATACAGCAGCTGCCATCCAATTGGATTGGTTTTGTCATGGTTCCTGCTGCGGCAGCCGCAGCCATCATGGGGAAAACGGGGGGAAGGCTGGCAGATTCGAAAGGAAATTCGTATTTATTTTATGTCGCATCTGGAGCGTTACTGACTTGTTTTGTGTTACTTTCAACCTTTACGGGAAGTGCCCCTCTTCTCATTGCTATCTTTCTCATTTTCGGTAATGTCGGCCAATCCTTTATAGTTATTGCTCTGTCCAATGCAGTCTCAAGGACACTGCCTAAGGAACAAGTTGGAGTGGGGATGGGGCTCTTCTTCATGCTGAATTTCATTTCTCAAGGCATGGCTACTGGCATTTTCAGCAAGCTGGTCGTTCTTGGCTCCGATGTAGCCTGGAACCCTGTGAACAGGGAGTCCAATGGTTTTATTTACAGCAATATCTTCTTTATTTTAGCTGGTCTACAAGTCTTTATTCTATTGTTTTACTACTTCCAGTTTGGCAGAGAAAAAAGAAAAAGGTTCCAGTCGAAGGAGCTCAAGTCAGTTTCAATTCCCTCCTCTGTTTAGTCGGTGCTATACTAACGGTATTACAGATCAACAGGAGCAAGTAAACCGTTGGAGGGGAACCCAGCAATGACAAAACCGAACATTCTAATGATCACGGTGGATCAGATGCGCTTCGATTGCCTGAGTGCACTCGGTCACCCGATCGTCGAAACGCCTAACCTTGATGCGCTTGTCTGCCAAGGGGTCACCTTTACGAGTGCATACTCGGCAACGCCAACTTGTATACCGGCGCGCGCTGCCATTATGACAGGGATGAGTCAGCGATCGCATGGCCGTGTCGGTTATCAAGATAAGGTGCCGTGGACTTACGAGCATACAATTGCAGGGGAGCTTGCGAAGGCGGGATACCATACACAGTGCGTTGGCAAAATGCATGTGTATCCGGCTCGCAATCTATGCGGGTTCCACAATGTCGTGCTGCACGACGGGTACTTGCACCATAACCGTAGTAAACACGATAACACCGTTGACGACCACTTCGATCAAGTTGACGATTATTTGCAATGGCTGCGCCGAACCGCTGGGTCGGAGCTTGACATCATGGACATAGGTCTCGACTGCAACGCCTCAACCGTGGCCCGCCCCTGGCATCTGGCGGAATCGTTGCATCCAACGAATTGGTGCGTGACTGAATCGATTGATTTCTTGCGCCGCCGGGATCCGTCCAAGCCGTTCTTTTTATGGACATCCTTTGTCCGTCCACATTCACCGCTTGATCCGCCACAAGTGTACTTCGACATGTACAAGGATTTGGAACTCCCCGATCCGCCTGTTGGCAGTTGGGTGGACGAAGCAGCAGCGCTTGCTGGTGCAACCGGCCCGACGACAACGTTTGGTCGCATACCCAAGCGTAGGCTGGATCGAGCACGCGCGGCCTATTATGCGCTGATTACGCATCTCGACGAACAAATCGGCCGGTTGATAAATGCGATTCGGGAATACGGGGTCCATAACAATACTGTAATCTTGTTTACATCAGATCACGGCGAATTGATCGGGGACCACCATTTATTCCGGAAGTCTCTACCCTATGAAGGAAGCGCCAAAGTACCCTTTATTGTCTGCGATCCGACCGGAAGGTTCGGTTTTGATAAGGGGAGCCAGATTGAACAGGTGATCGAGCTTCGGGATATTATGCCGACATTGCTTGATGTTGCGGGTGCACCCATCCCTGGGACTGTGGATGGCAGAAGCCTGCTGCCGCTTTGCCGAGGGGAGCAGCCGGAATGGCGATCTTGCATCCACGGCGAGCATCTGTACGGCGCGTTGTCGCATCAATTCGCGACCGATGGCTGCGAAAAGTATGTTTGGTTTACCCAATCAGGCGAAGAGCAATTTTTTGATCTGCGAACGGATCCCCAAGAATTGACTAATGCTGCCAAGGATGAACGTTACGCTTCGCGTGTCGCTATGTGGCGTGAACAGGTAATTACGGAGCTCGAAGGACGAGAGGAAGGATATGTGGCAGAAGGACATCTTGTACCCGGCAGGTTGGGTAAGCCATGTCTCAGTCATTTGCAACCCCATGGTTAAACACCCACGTCCACCGCGCCTTAACAAATTATTTACATGGGCTTAACTCAGAACTGCAAGATCGATAACTCTCCCTTAACAAGTCTCTATTACAATAGGGACAAAGATTCTCATAATCCACTGTGAAAGGTAGAGATATATCGTGAAAAAGCTGCTCACCCCCGTTCTAGGTTTAGCCCTGCTCATTCCATGCGCCCTGCCAACTACTGCTCTCGCTGCAGATGAGGTGAAGATCAAGTCCACTGCATTCGTAGGCATGCCTGCACCTAACAACGTTCAGGATATGGCCAAGCTTTACACCACCGCTTCCCTCCAGGTTACCTACACGGACGGCTCGGTGAGATCGTTCCCCCTCACCTATAAAACGCTGTTCAAGACGACCGACACCGTGAACGGCACAGTTGCTGGACTGGCAACCGATGTAACCGGCAAGCCGGTTATGGATAACAGCGTGCCTAGCAATCCGACTCCATTCGTATCGGATGATCCCGATTCCAACAGCCTTTTCCATGTAGCGGGCATGAAGGACACTAGTAAGGGCGGCAATGCGCTATCGCTAGTCACCCACTACGAGTACATTACCTCCAATAATGCTGGAAAATCCGCCTACGGCATGGTACCTGCATCCATGAGCTTGACGACGATCGACCAGAACAAGACCACCGGGGAACTGCTGCCAGTTGACCTGAAGAAGATCGACTTCTCCGCTGTTGACGGCCTGTGGATTCCATGTAACGGCTCTCTGACTCCATGGAACACCCACCTGGGATCCGAGGAATACGAGCCGGATGCACGCGCTTATGAGAAGGACAACAAGGAAACATACACCGACTCTTTCACAAAGAATTACTTCCAAGATGACAATAAAGTAGGCAATCCTTACTCCTACGGTTGGATGCCTGAAATTACTGTGCAAGCAGACAACTCTACAAGCGTAGTGAAACACTACAGCTTAGGCCGCTTCTCCCACGAGCTTGGTTCCGTCGCGCCTGACCACAAGACTGTGTTCTTCGGCGACGACGGCGGCAATACGATGTTGTTCATGTATGTTGCTGACAAGGGGATGGATCTATCTGCAGGTACGATGTACGCCGCAAAGTGGATTCAGACCAGCGACCAGAACGGCGGCGCTGCAACCCTGCAGTGGATCAACCTTGGGCATGCGTCTGACAGCGAGATCAAAGCTTACGTTGACAATGGGCTGAAGTTCAGCGACATGTTCGAAGTAGCGAACGAGGATACACCGGGCTTTGCGAAGATCAAATCTTATCCAAGCGGCAAGGTCGAGTGGCTGAAGGTAATACCGGGTATGGAAAAGGCTGCGGCTTTCCTGGAAGCACGCCGTTATGCGGCAACACTGGGTGCGACGAGCGAATTCAACAAGATGGAGGGCGTAGCGCACAACGCGAAGGACAAGAAGGTTTATGTCGCAATGTCTTATCTGGAAAAAGCGATGGAGAAGGACTCAAAGGGTGCAGACCCGGTGGACGATATCTCCGTGAAGAAGATCCGTGCCGGTGTCGTCTATGAAATGCCGATGAGCGGCGGGCAAAAAGACAGCAGTGGCGCTGATATCAACAGCGAGTATGTAGCGAGCAAGATGAGCGGCTTAGTTGTGGGCTCCGACCTGGCTATTGCGGATGCCAAAGGCAACCTCGCCGACGACGAGAAGATCGCCAACCCGGACAATATCGCATTTTCCGAGGAGCTGCGCACCCTGTTCATCGGCGAGGACAGCGGCATGCACGTGAACAACTACGTATGGGCGTACAACGTAGACACGAAGAAGCTATCCCGCATTCTCTCGACTCCAGCAGGAGCGGAGGCAACAGGTCTGCAGGTCGTCGACAACCTGAAAGGCTTCAGCTACATCATGAGCAACATCCAACATCCTGGCGACGAGATGATTGTGGCTGATTCCCTCAAGGCAGATGTCGAGGCGCAAATCAATAAAAACTTTGACAACAAAAAATCTGGTGCTGTCGGTTATATCCACGGCGTGCCAACGCCAGCTCAAATGGTTGCTTGGAAGGATTCCGACAAGACTCTTGCCGTCCTGCGTGAGCTTGCCGAGTCTAAGGGCGGGAAGGTTACTTGGAATCAAGCGGATTACAGCGTTTCTGTTACGAAAGGCAGCAGCACAATGAAAGTGAAGATCGGCGAGAGCTCCGCGATAGTTAACGGCCAAACTATTCAACTTCCATACGCGGCCAAGCTGGAGAATGAGCGTACTATGTTTCCAACGGCAGTTTTGAACGAATTCCTGAAATAAAAATCTAAGAGAAAGGCCATTAGGCGGATTTAGAGCTTAATGGCCTTTTTGCTTATTCCGGATCAATAGGGTGCTTGATTTTATCCTGATAGAGGTCGAAATATAAACTCCCGTTGGTCCCTTTAACTGCGTAGCAAACTTCTTCCAAGGCCAGCCCTCTCTTTTTCAACTGCATGAAAAGCCACTGCGTGCTAATCCCGCCTTTTTCAATATTTTCATCCACCAATTCTCCATCCATAATAAGCTCAATCGGAAATTGGGTTTTACCCATGCTCGCAATGGACAAATCTTTCCGCGTTATTTGTCGGAATTCCGGCTTCCTCAACACGGACAACTTCCCGTTCAGTTCAAGAACGGCGTACTCCACCTCCCCAATATCGAAGATGTCTTTTTCCCGTAGTTCCTGATTCATGGTATCGAGCGAGAACTTAACCTTCCGCATGTTTTGCTCTAGAATTTTGCCTTCCTCAATGATGATTGTCGGTTTGCCCGAAACCCATTTCCTTACTTTGCGGTTTTTCATTGAAAATTGCGCGACAATGAAGGCGATTCCGCTGAACGTAAGAAGGGCAACGATAAGATGCCAGGACTTGAGCCCAGTGTTATACGCGATATTGGCGGTGATGGCCCCGAGCGTAATCGAAGAGACAAAATCATGATAGGTCATCTGCGCGATCGTATGTTTGCCGATGACTTTCGTCACGATCAGGATTAAGACAAAAGCGGCGGCAGTTCTCACAATAATTTCAAGATAAGGGTTCACGAGTTGTAATCGCCTCTGTTAATGAATTTGGAAAGTCTACCCATAGAATGAACGAATAGTCGAATCCTTATTCCGAGGCCTCCGTATAACCTGACAAAAAAAACAAATTGACAACAAAACGGAGAACCTATAAGCTAATATTAATTGGTAATATGGTCTAACCATACTCTCCATTCACGCAATAACGGGCTTTCTATCGGTGAATTGGTCGGACCATAATACTTATTAGCTTAGAAAGGAGGCTCCCTCTTTTTCTGTTCTGGCCTGACGGCTACAGACTACAATGAAAACGTTTTAGCAGGAAAAGGTGACCATGTTAACGAACATCATTATCGGGAGGTCCAACTATGAGAATGAGAAAACAAGCTGGAATTATGGCATCAGTCATGCTACTCACGGGTCTTCTGTCTGCTTGTTCAAGCGACAGCAAGGATACCGGCAGTAAAGCAAGTCCTACGCCAGCCGGAACGGCAGCGGGGGCTGGTGCAACCGATTTGCCCAAGGGTAACATCGAATTGACCTGGTGGGTCGACACACGTGACGACGTCCAGAAGATTTATGAAGAGATCAAGAGTGATTTCGAGAAAGCGAATACGAACGTCAAGATTACGATGGTCAAAACACCGGATGACAAAATCGCCGAGCGCATCAGTGTAGCTGCTAATACAGGCCAACTTCCCGATGTACAGCAAGGTTCCATCCTGTGGCCGCTGACCTTCGCTAAGAAAAATCTGCTTGTCCCTCTCGACGACATTATTGATAAGGCCGACTTCGAAGACAGCACGTTGAAAGCGTTGTCAGTGGATAACAAAACATACATTTACCCGAACAACTCGACAGCTACAGGCCTCTTAGTCAACCGAGATATGTTCAAGGCAAAGAACGCTAACGACCTGCTCCCTGCCAACATGGCAACTTGGTCCTACGATCAGTTCCTGAAGGCTGCCAAGGCCGTTAACGATCCAGCCAAGCAAGTATACGGCTTCGGCACGTACGCTGGCGATTCAGGCGGCGACCAGGGCCACCATATGTTCCTATGGGGTTTCGGCGCCAAGACATGGTCCGATGACAATACGAAAGCTGTCCTGAACTCCGCACAAGGCGTAGAAGGACTGGAATTCCTCTTGAAAGTAATCGACGAAGGCGTCGTACCTCCAGGGGCAGCAGGGTTGAAAGCCGGAGCGGTTATCAACGAATTGTTCCTGCAAGGCAAGATCGGGATGACGTTCGGCAGCATCGGTAACCTCGGCGCATTCGACAAAGCATTCACCGAAGGATCTGCCAAGAAGTTCGAGTATGACCTGCTCCCTTATCCTTCCAAAGACGGTAAATCGTCGTCCTCCGTTCTGTTCGGTCACGGCACTTGGGTGTGGAACACGAAGAACGATGCGAAGATGAAGTGGGCCAAAGAATTCGCCAAGTTCGTGAACAACAAAGACAACATGACGAAGATGTCCAAAGCCACTTCCGTCATCATTACCCGCAAATCGCTGTCGAAGACTTACGAGGAAAACTCGATGCAAGGCAAGACGATTAAGCTGACCAAGTATGCCGGCAATATCGGCGCAGCTATTCCAGGCTACACCGAGACCCGGAACGCCTTCTTCCCAGAACTCCAAGCTGCCTTCCTGAAGAAGAAAACACCGAAGCAAGCGTTGGATGACTGGGTAACGAAAGCGAACGAAATCGTGACGAACGCCTCCAAGTAACAATAAAGCCTTTACACCTGTGGAACACCCCGCGCCGTAGTGGTATGTAGTCTGCGCGGGGTGTCTTACCTAGATCATTCCATAGAATTGGGGTTGTGATCATGTCAACCGGATTGAGAAAGGAATTATGGGGCCTCTTCTTTATCGCGCCATTCCTGCTTGTATTCCTGATGTTCGAGATATACCCATTCATCGATGCCCTGTACTTGAGCTTATTCGACTACGGAATCGGCACCAAGCGATGGATCGGATTGGATAACTATGCTCATCTGCTGCAAGACAAAGTGTTCCTGCGCTCGATTGCGAACACGTTCGGCTTCGTCATCGGCGTCGTGCCCTTATCCGTCATGTTCGCGATATTCGTAGCGAACGTCGTCATTCACAAGTCGGCCGCGGTCGCTTCTTTCTTCCGGGCCAGCTTCTATCTGCCTATCGTTACTTCACAGGTCGTCATGTCGATCGCCTGGCTGTGGATCTACAATCCAGTAAGTGGCGTGGCCAACTATGCCATGTCGATATTCGGGGCGAGTCCCGTCCTATGGCTATCTGACTCCAGTACAGCCCTGCCCTCGCTGATCGTTGTTGTCATCACTTGGCTTGTCGGGCAACCGGTCATTCTGTATCTGGCTGCGCTTGGCAATATCCCGCCGACTTACTTCGAAGCGGCATCCATTGACGGTGCTTCCTCCTGGAGAAAGTTCTGGAGCATCACATTACCCTTATTGAAGCCTACAACGCTGTACGTCATCGTGACTACCACGATTGGAGCATTTCAGACGTTCGTAGCCGTACAGATGTTAACCGGCGGCGGTCCGAATTACGCTACGACGACGATCATGTTCCTCCTGTACGATACCGCTTTCAAATACGGAAAACTTGGTTTGGCTTCAGCGATGGGTGTCGTGCTGGCTGTCGTCATCTCGATCTTCTCCGTCATTCAATTCAAGTTTTTCAAAACCGACGTCGAGTACTGATAGGGGGAATGACTACATGATAGCCAAACTGTTGAAATGGGGCTCGGATGTCCTGCTGTACGCATTAGCCGGCTTCTTCCTGTTCCCCCTTTACTGGATGATTACGGGATCGTTCAAGGATCAGTCGACTACGCTCAAAATACCGCCTGAATTCATTCCCATGCACCCGAAGCTGATCAATTACGAACGGCTTCTAAGAGATAGCGATATTTTTCACTGGCTGTACAATAGCATTCTCGTAGGGGTTATCGCTACAGCGGCCTCCTGCTTGATCGCCACAATGGCAGGCTACGCGCTGACGAAGCACAAATTCAGAGGCCAAACCATCCTGTTCGGCGCTATCATCGTTACCATGCTCATTCCAAGGCAGCTAGGGCTTGTCCCGATGTTCACGATGATGCGAGAATTGAATCTGGTGAATACGCTCGCCAGCGTTATTTTACCTATATTGGCATTACCGTTCGGCGTGTTCCTGATGAAGCAGTTCAGCCAGACGATCCCCACAGAATTAATAGAAGCGGCGAAGATTGACGGTTGCGGAGAAATCGGATTGTTCACTAAGATATTCCTACCGGTCGTGAAGCCAGGGGTTGGTGCGCTAGCGATCTTCGTCTTCTCTTTCGCATGGAATGACTACTTATGGCAGCTTGTTATGCTAAGTGATAGCGCCAAGATGACCATCAACGTCGGCATATCGACCCTGGTCAGCGAATTCGTGGCCAACTACGGCGCACAGATGGCAGCCGCTACATTGGGCTTCATCCCGATCTTCATCGTGTTTGTATCGTTTCAGCAATATTTTGTCAAAGGCATTACCGTCGGCAGTGTGAAGGGATGACTATACCTAGATAGGGAGACATCAGATGGTGGAGATTCCGGAAAAAGTAAATCTGTCGCATATCGTCGGAGAACGGATCAAGAGCTATATCCTGGAGAACAACATGATCACCGGGGATCGCCTGCCTACCGAGAAGCAGCTGATTGAAACGTTGGGCGTAAGCCGCACGGTCGTCCGGGAAGCATTGAAATTGCTCGAAATGCTGGGCATCATTCGCATCCGGGTAGGGAACGGCATTTATGTGGACATGGTATCGCTGAAGCCGTTGCTTGAGCACATGTCGTTCCGCTGGAAGCAGAATGAGCAGAAGATGAAGGAACTGCTCGAGACACGTCGTATTCTTGAGCTCGGGGCCGTCGAAATGGCGGTACGGCGGTACGATCTAGAGGCGATTGCCGAGATGGAGGTCTGGAACGAGGCGATGGCGGAGACGATCCGCCAAGGCAAGCCTCCCTACGAGGAAGATCTTCAGTTCCATCGAGCGCTATTCAAGGCGACGGGGAACGTGACCTACTTCGAGCTAAGCGAAGTACTAACCGACTTCTTCGCCACTGTCCGAGAGCTGCATTTCGGTAACCCCGAGGACTCCCGAATATCACTCGTGGAACACCGTAACATTGTCTATCATATCCGGACGAAGAACACGGACGCGGCGAAGACGGAGATGGAGTTGCACTTGTATCCGCTACGAAGATATATCGATAACGAAGACATCAGCTAAAAGCAGTAGTTTGAGGAACAGGAAGAACCGGGTATGCAGGAAATACCGGGTAGTGGGACACGGAGCGATTGTCCGATGACCCGGTTGCCCGCTCGTCCTTGCTGCTTATTATGGTCTAACCATCATACAGCTGAAGGTCGGATAACCAATCTGGATGTTAACCAACTATGACCGAGAGGGGATAGACAATATGAATCAGCAAGTGCGTATTGGCATGGTCGGCAGCGGCTATTTCGGCGGACAATTGGCCCGGACGCTGCACCGACTGAAGGGGGCCTGCGTAACGGCCGTTCACGGCGGCAGCCAAGCTCAAGCGTTGGCGGACGAATTAGGCTGTGCTTGCGTGGAGCAGCTCGAACAATTGGTGGAGCGTGAAGACGTCGACGCCATTGTGGTGGCGAGTCCCAATCACGCACATGAGGCGCCCGTGCTGCAAGCCGCACGGAACGGCAAGCATGTATTCTGCGAGAAGCCGGTAGCGCTGAAGCTTGAGACTTGCGAACGGATGATCGGCGCTTGCCGGAAGGCAGGTGTTATGTTCATGGCCGGTCACATCATGCATTTCATGAACGGCGTAGATCAAGCGAAACGATGGATTGCGGAAGGGGCGATCGGCCGACCCATCGTATGCAGCTCGGAGCGGACCGGCTGGGAAGACAAGCAGCCTGCGGTCAGTTGGAAGAAGAACAATGCCACCTCCGGCGGTCATCTGTTCCATCATATCCATGAGCTCGACATGCTGCAGGCGATCATGGGCCCCGCCCGCTCTGTCTGCACAGCAGGCGGCAACCTGGCCCATCAGGGAGAAGCTTATGGCGATGAGGAGGATGTGCTGCTGCTCACGATCGAGTTCGCATCTGGCGGGCTTGGTACGATGCAGCTCGGCTCCGGCTTCCGCATGGGCGAGCACTTCGTCAAGATCAACGGCACCGAAGGGGCCCTCCTGATCGATCTCAAGCGCTCGCGTGTGGAACTTAGACGCGGCTCTCAGGTTGAAAGCCATCTCTTGCACGATACAGCGGATGAGGACGAACAACGCGCTGCCTGGTACCGCCAAGCCGATCGCGGCATCGCCTATGGCCGAAGGGCGAGCGAGATGCCAGGCTGGCTCACCTCGCTCATCCGCAAGGAGATGGTCGCCTTCCGCGATGCCATCCAGGGCAAGCCGATCGCGGCCAGCATGCAGCCGTTGTTCGACGGCACGGCCGCCCGCTCTTCGATCGCCACGGCGGAAGCGTCGATGCAGTCGCTGCGGTCGAAGACGTGGACCGCGGTTCGTTAGCGCGGAATAGGAGGCTGTCGATTCATTGTGGACATTTGGAGTGGAAAGTGAAAAAGAGGACCCCGGCGAGTTTTGGCTTGAACCTCCATACCGCGAAATCCCTTATACAATCATAGGAGGTTCAAACAAGATGTCTGAGCTAATAGGGGTCCTTTTTCACTTGGAACGGCAGTTTTTGCTTCTATCAACAATGAATCGACAGTTTCAATAGACAAATTTCACAAAATTCACCAATCGAGCCTAGGGCCTACAGGAAACCATTCGAACCTGTCGAAATATTCATGGGAGTACAAATCCTACGCTGGATAGGGAGAGAATGACCATGATGCACCCGCATACCGAACTGCGCTACATTGACGATGTAATTGGATTCGGCGTATTCGCCACCCGCTTCATCCCGAAAGGAACGATCACATGGGCGCTGGATGATCTCGATCAAATTCTGGAGCCCGCGCAAGTAGAGGCGTTGGACGACGATCGCAAGAAGCTGGTACTGAAATATTCGTACCGCAACCAGCACGGTAAGTTCATTCTGTGTTGGGACAATGGGCGATTCGTCAATCACAGCTTCCACGCCAACTGCATCGGCACCGCCTACGAGATCGAGATCGCAGTACGTGACATTCAAGCCGGAGAACAGTTAACCGACGACTACGGTACGTTGAACGTGGATGAACCGTTCGACTGCTTGCCAGAGGCAGGAACCGAACGCGCCAGGGTGATGCCAGACGATCTGATCCGTCTCGCCGATATGTGGGATGCGCAGGCGATCGACGCCTTCCGCGCCTACAATGCGGTCGAGCAACCGCTCGCCCATCTGATCCGTGCCGAATTCCGCGAGAAGGTGCGGATCGCTGCCGACCACCACGAGCTCATCGACTCCATTCGCGACATTTACTTCAACCGGATATCCAGCTTTTCTACTAGGTGAGGAGCCCGCTGCAGCAGCGATTGGAAGAAATCGCGCTGCAAGGTGACGAACACAACCGGGGTCAACGTGCGAATGCTTGCAGTACGCGGAATGTTGTGCAAGAGCGCCATTTCGCCGAAGAAATCCCCGTCGAAGAACACCGCGACCCGGTTGTGATTACCCTCCATGTCCTTCTTCAACACTTCTACCTTTCCACGCACGATGATGTAAAATTTGTCGCCATGATCGCCTTCATGGATAATGTACCGTTCCCGATTGTACGATTCTGTTGCAAAATACGGCGCGATTTCTCCCAAAAACGCATCATCCAATTCCGAGAATACTGGAAACAACTTGAGCCGATTCGCCTGCACTTCCGCGTGGTATCCATCCTCGCTCAGCTGAAAGCCACTCTGCTTGCTCCATGACTGCTTGTATAGCCCGTCTGGCCGCTCCAGCAGCTCCCGGTGCGTCCCTTGCTCGGCGATTTCGCCGTCCCGCAGCACGTAGATCTGATCGGCCGGCTCGGCGGAAGCCAGCCGGTGCGTGACTGAGATCACCGTCCGTGAGGCGGTGATCCGCTTCAAGGTGGCGTTGATCGCCGCCTCCGTACCTGGATCGAGCGCGGACGTGGCCTCATCGAAGATGAGGATCGCCGGATCGCGCACGATCGCGCGGGCAATGGCGACGCGCTGCCGCTGGCCGCCAGACAAGCGGCCGCCTCGCTCGCCCACATCCGTCTCGTAGCCGTCCGGCAGCGACAGGATGAAGTCGTGAATCTCCGCCGCCCGTGCGGCGGCTTCGACTTCCTCGTCGCTGGCATCCGGCTTGCCGAGACGTATATTGTCGCGGATCGAGGCGCGGAACAGGAAGCTCTCCTGGAACACGATGCCGATCTGCGCCCGCAGTGACTGCAGCGTCACGTCGCGAATGTCGATCCCGTCGACCAGCACGGCGCCTTCTTGCGGATCGTAGAATCGCATCAGCATGTTGATGATCGTACTCTTGCCCGATCCGCTGGCGCCCACGAAAGCGGCGTACGTGCCCTTCGGAATCGTCAGCGAGACAGCATTCAAGCTGGTCTGCTCGGGTGCGTACCGGAACGTGACACCGCGCAGCTCAATGTCCCGTTGCAGCGGAGGCAACGGAGCCGCGCCCGGGTGATCGTCGATGCTGGGCACTTCGTCCAGCAGCTCGCGCACCCGGGCCATCCCGGCCGTCGCTTGCAAGAGCTGCGGCGCGAGCCAGGTTACAGCCGCGACGAGATAGCTGAGCGCGATGAGAATGGCGCTGAAAGCCAGCAGCGAGCCGATCGACAGCTTGCCGAAGTAAGCCAGCAGCGAGCCCATGCAGATGGTCAGCAGATTCAAGATCATCGTCCCCATGTTGGTCGTGCGATCGATCAGGAAGTTATAGAAGTTCGAGCGCGAAGAGATGACCCGGTATTGGCTCACGGTCTCATGGAACCGCCCGACGAGCAGGTTTTGCAGACCGAACGCCTTGACGACGGGTTGGGCACTCACATTTTCCTGGACCGTAGTGGCAATGGACGCCTGCTCCTCCTTCAGCTTATAGCTGGCCTCGAACGCTTTGCCGCCGAACAGCTTCGGTCCGACCAGACATAGCGGCAGACCGATGAGCGCAAGCAGCGCCAATTGCCATTGCAGCACGAACAGCACCACAAGGTTCAACACGAGGCCGAACAAGGACAGCAGCGCATAAGGCAGCAGCATGACGAAGCTATCGATGGAGATGAGATCGTTATTAAAGCGTGAGACGATGTCTCCGCCGCTCGTACGGAAGTAGAAGTCGCTCGACAACCGCTGCAGCTTCTCGTACATCCGTTTGTACATATCCGTGATGATCTCCGTGCCCAGTCCGGCAAACAGCTTATCGCGTAATATTCCGATGATCGCTGAGGAGAGCGCGCCAATGATCATGAGGGACAGAATGAGGAGTAGCAGGGAATACTTCTGTGGGACAATCGCGAAGTCAATAATGAATTTGAAGCTGAGCGGCATGAATGTTTCGTAAGCCAGCTCGACTAGTAGAGCGAGCAGAAGCAGCCCCGTTCGCCACTTATGACGTCCGAAGGCAGTCGCCAGAATGCGGAAGAATGCAACCATATTCGATCCCCTTACAACAGTTGTTCTGAGGTTAATTCATACACATTTTAAACTATAGCATATTATTGGAAATATTCCTCTCCTACATTGAAATGCCTGCTGCATAAGTCGTTCGCGAGAACGTCAACGAGCGCCTCGCCGAGCTGACCCGCATCCAGACGCCCTAGGCGAAGGCGGCGGAACATGAATAGCCTGACCGAGGAACGCCACCACAGCATCCTCCTCGACCAAGCTGTTCTCATTACCGCTCTCTACCTTAAGCTTCTTCCCTCCATGGCCTTCCGCTCACACATACTTGATTGCGTCCCCGATGCTTCGCTTCATATAAGGCTTGATCGGCTCTGCGCAACATTTCCTTGAAGCTCTCTTCGCCCGCCCCATCCCACTCGGCAACTCCAATACTGACGGTGCACGCCAACATCTGGTCTCGAACGGCGAACCTCATCTCACGGATCGACTTCAGAACATATTCCGACGCGCTCCTGGCTTGCTCCACATTCGTATTCTTGAGCAGCACCATGAATTCCTCGCCGCCGAAGCGGCCGATCGTATCGGTCGGACGGAAGCACTCTTCCAGAACGGAAGCGAGCTGCTGCAGCACCAGATCCCCTACATCGTGCCCGAATGTATCGTTGACTTTCTTGAAATGATCCAAGTCCAGCATAAGAAGCGATATCGGGTGATTCCCCTCCATACCAGCGGCTTCCTCGAAGGCGCTAATTACATAACGTCGGTTGTACAAACCGGTCAGATCATCGAGGTCTGCCAAGCGGCGGGTTTCCTTCATGAGTGCGATGGCAATCTCCTTCTCCTTGCGAATCGTCTGAATCTGGTAGGCCAGCCCCCATGACAACACGACCGCTTCGAATGTAGAGCCGATTTGCGAAGCATATGTGGTCCACCACACTATCGGAATGTACCCAGCATCGGACAAGGTGCTCAACATCGCTCCGATCATGAACACGCCCCATCCCAGCAAAAAATATCGTGCAGGCCGATAGCCGTTCTTCAAACCCCATACACCCGCAAGAATGAGCGAGAGCTGAATAGCAGGAACCGAGTAAATCGATATGATCAAGCCAGCCGGGTAATTCACGAGCAAGACTAGTAGATTCACGACTTCCAACAAGGCGAACCATTGGAAGATACGGTACAACCCGGGGCTCCGGCGCTTCACATCCAAATATTCACTAGTGAACAAGAGGGCTGCCAAGTGACTCAAGCACATGAAGAATACAATCGCCCTGTTATTCCACCAGACCCCGTCAGGCCATACATACTCGAAGGCAATCCCGTTCAACGTCGTGTATAGAAACAGGTTCGACAAGTTAATCCATACATAGCTGAAATACACACGGGAGCGGAACGAGAAGGCCATGATCCCGTTGTAGATAACCATAATGAGCATCAAGCCGTAGTAGGTCCCCAGCAGTAAGTATGTGAGTTGTTCTTGCTGCGCGTACTGAACCGTATGAACAAGCCGGATAGGCAGCGCCATAGCGCCTTCCGTCTCTACTCGCAGGTACACCATCACAGTTTCTCCTCGCTCAATGGCGAGTTCGAACGCCAGGTTGCGATTCTTCACTTCCCGGTGGGAGAACGGGATGCTATCCCCAGACACACTGTGAATGACTTCTCGGTCTCCCTTTACAATGTATAGATCGACTTGATCCAGCGGAGGATAGTTCAGCTCCAGCATCCAGGCTCGCTCTATGGAAGCGTTATTCACTTGCAAGCGAACCCAATGAACGGGAGCCATATACCCGAAGTTCGGAACGCTGTCCCGGTTGTCCTGGAATCGTCCCTCGATCTCAGGCCGCTGCACGTCCGTCAATGTCAGATTACCCGTCGAATCTTCCAGCACATCCAAATAAGTATAAGGCTTGTACGTTTGACCTGTATCTCTCAGCACCAACGTATCGATTCCTGCGCCAGCTTCGGCCTTAACCCCCATCACAATGGAAACGATGATCATA
Source organism: Paenibacillus sp. P4_E11 (assembly GCF_056401635.1). Lineage (NCBI taxonomy): Bacteria > Bacillati > Bacillota > Bacilli > Caryophanales > Paenibacillaceae > Paenibacillus > Paenibacillus sp. P4_E11. The sequence goes on from NZ_JBFUIX010000001.1 coordinate 132,427, forward strand.
CTTACTACGATAGCCATCACTCTAGTCATCATGTGCATTCATCTCCACCGAATTCGAATAGTCTTTGTTTTCTATAGATGGCTTTATCTTTTTATCGAGTGCTTTTAGACCTAGGAATAGGAAGAATGACACATTTTTCGAAAAAAGTTTTCAAATTCAAAGGTAATGCTGCCATCGACACCCTTTTGACATGACCTTTCAAAGCGAGCATAATGGGAAGTGTATGATTATTTTAGTCTCTAAATATCTTAGTAAAGTAGGCGGTAAGATGAAATCATGGTTTTCTTCCGATCGGCTGCTGCATATTCGCCCTTTCCTGTTCTTCACCGTTATGCTGCTGCTGAAAAGCTACTTGGCATGGACCATATTATTCGATAACGGGCCTACATGGACTGCGATGCTCAAAGAGCTGCCGTTCATCTGGATCTTGTTCTGCTTCATAGAATGGTTCGCCGCCAAGCGTAAGTTAGCCGTTTATTTGTGGGTCAATCTATTCATTACGCTCTTATTCTTCTCTCTCATTATGTACTACAAATATTATGGGGTCATCCCAACCTACCACTCTCTGAAGCAAGTCAATCAAGTCACGGCTGTCAAGAAGAGTGTGTTCAAGCTCGTCGATCCATATTATTTACCCGTCTTCATAGATATTGTCGTCTTCACGCTCCTCATGTTCCGCAGCAAGCAGAAGAAGTTGTGGCGCAAATTTAGCTCCGTGCGGATTAACAAAGGCGCGGTTGCCTTGCTATTCACGATATCGGTGATCCTGTGTCTATCGGATGTGCTGCCGAACCGAGCTAGTCTGAACGAACATGTTAAGGCGGAGCAGATGGGTATCCTGAATTACGAGATTTATACTTTGTTGAAAAAAGATACCGTAGAGCTAGTCGATTCATCTGAGATGACACAGCAACGGATCGACGAACTGAAGCAACTGGCCCCAGTCGAGCAGCCTGCCTATTGGGAGACGGCCAAGGGGAAGAATCTGATCATCATCCAGTTGGAGTCGTTCCAGAATTTCCTGATTAACTATAAGCTGAACGGTCGGGAAGTGACACCTGTTATGAACCGGCTCGCGAACGAAAACTATTATTTCCCGAACTTTTATCAGCAGGTTGGCCAGGGCAATACGTCTGATGCGGAATTCATCACGAATACTTCTTATTATATTCCACCGCGCGGCCCAGCTTCCCAGGCATACGCTGGTAAAATACTGCCAAGCCTACCAAGACTGATGCAAGCTGCAGGTTATTCGACGTCCACATTCCATACGAATGTGGTAGAATTCTGGAACCGTGGCGAGCTGTATGATGCACTCGGATTCCAGCGTTATTACGATCAAGACTTCTTCGGCACTGAAGATTCCCTTGGCTTCGGCTCGTCTGATGAAATATTGTACGCCAAGACAGCGAGTGAGTTGCAGAAGAAGCAGCAGAGCGGCCAGCCGTTCTATGCGCATGTGATCTCCATGTCGGCACATCATCCGTTCGACCTCCCTGAGGAGAAGGATCGGATCCAACTACCGGAACGATTCCAGAACACGATGGTAGGCGATTATATTCGATCGCAGAACTATGCCGACTATGCCCTTGGCTTATTTATCGATCAGTTGAAGAAATCCGGTGTGTGGGATAACAGCCTGGTCGTCTTGTACGGCGATCATCGCGGAGTGCCGATCAATCAACTGACACATGCCGAGCAGAAGCTGATGACCGAAATATTCGGTGAACCCTACGATTACAAAAATATGATCAACGTTCCTATGGTTGTGGCTGCAGCCGGAGTTACGGAGCCGAAGACATTCCAGCAGATCGGCGGCCAAGTAGATACCTTGCCGACGATCGCTAATCTTATGGGCATTTCTTTGAACGATTATTTRCATTTCGGACAAGATTTGCTGAACCAGCCCCGTAACCTGCTGCCGCAGCGTTACTACTTGCCTTCCGGTTCGTTCATGAGCGACAGCTCCTTGTTCCTCTCGGGCAGCGGCTTCGATGACGGGACGCAATATCCTCTCTTAGGTGGCTCAGGTATTGCTGCGACAGAGGAAGAATTCACCCGGGCGCTTAAGCTGCTGAACATCTCGGACAGCTACGTGCTGCAGCTGCCAAATCGGCTGAAGGAATGATAGGCGATACACAACACACAAGATATGCCCGACGCTCAGATGCCGGGTGAGAAAATGGAAAATGGACAAACCCCGTTAAATCGAATAAGCGCACCACCCTGTATGGGTGGTGCGCTTATTGCATATGCTGATGGTATTAGCGTTACTGACCAGCTACCGCAATTAGAACGGCGCTAGAAGTCTACATCCCATAAGAAACGCAATTGGCGTTCACTAACCCAAGCGGGCATCAATCGCAACAGACCATTTCTAGCGGTGCATAGCAGTTTGGATTCCAATTGGGCTACACGTCCCAGCCTACGAGACAATTCCACAACTCGTCGGGTACGGCCTAATCGTAGCTGCTCGAATCGGCGAAACGCTTGTTCCACAGTCGGTGAACCTTCTGCCAGACACTTCGCCAACACAACCGCATCCTCCATCGCCTGAGCCGCTCCCTGTGCCAAGTTCGGCGTCGTCGCGTGCGCGGCATCGCCCACTAGCACGACTGAGCCGTATGCGAATCGATCGAGCGGCTGGAGGTCGTAAATATCGTTATGCAGCACCACTGCATCATCTGTTCGCTCCATCAGCTTGATGACCGTTGGTGGGTAGTCCGCAAATCGTTCTATGAGGTCACGGGTCCCGAAATACGTGTAAGCTGGATTGTCCGCAATAGAATTGATCACCACGAACCAATACACGCGATTGTCAGGCAATGGGGCATAGCCAAACCGTCCCTTGCGACCCCAGATCGCCATGAAGACGGGCTCCACCCATCCATCCGGCACCTCTACGACCGCCCTCCAGCATGTATAGCCAGCATAACGAGGCTTGGCATTCGGCAGTAGCAGCTGCCGAATAGCCGAGCGGATGCCGTCGGCGGCGATCAGACCGTCGCCTTCAGCCGTCGACCCGTCCTGGAAATGGACCAGGACGCCACCATCGGCACGTTGCGTGTAGCTCACGCATCGCTTATCCGTCTGTACCACACTCATCGGCAGCGAGTCTGCCAGAATATGCAGCAGCTCCGCCCGATGAATCGTCATATTGTCAGGGGCATTCCTTGTATCCGTCTTGGAGGAATCGGTTCGAGCAATGAGACGCCCCTTCACATCGACCAGATGGGCCCCTGACAAGACCATACTGTGTTGGAGCAGCTGCTCCTCCAGTCCGAGCCACCGCATCGCTCTCCAGGCGTTAGCTCCGACACCAAGCCCCGCACCCGCTTCCTTCAACTGCGGGGCCGCCTCATACACTTCCACCTCAAACCCCTGACTGCGCAGCGCTATAGCAGTGGTCAGCCCGGCAATTCCGCCGCCGATCAGGATGAACTTCTTCTGTTGTGCCACTGAGTCCGCCTCCTGTCCCTCTATGTCTCCAGCATAGGGAATTGGGCGGTTACTGTCCAGTGTAGCTGCGTCATCCTCAGTGGGCCTTTACTTCTTGCCCGGTAGGCAGTACATAGGTGATTGGCCCATTATTGCCTTCTTGCATAGAACCGCTAATGAAATCGAAATTTCTGGTGAAGTCTAATGTAATGGGTCGCTCCATCTGATTAGTAAGACTGTTGTAGCCAATCTGGTATAGCGTTATATGTGTCTTTTTAAATTTATCACGGAATCCAGCACTATTCGGTTCATTGGATATGGCGCAGCTTCTTCCGTTGATCTCTATATTACCCGCTATCGTGTTATTTGCGACAAGACGTTTCTTGACGGAGAGTTTCATAGTAATTGCCACCTGTTCGGAGTTCCCGTTATGTTGCAAGATAGCGTTAAAGCTTTTCTCTACCTTAGTCGTAAAGGGAAGGAGAGCAATACAAACAATAACAACAGAAATGACGACAATTATTGTTTTCTTCATCAACAGCCGCCTCCCTGGATTACAATATGTGGATTTATTTATTATAAGGGAATAATTTACATAAGAAAAGCCCTCCGAAGAGGGCATGTCAGGCGGGCAATCAATATCCAACTGTAAACCGTTGACGAGGGTATTGCGATTTCTCAGCTTCATCCAGCAGCGCTACAGCATAATCCTCTGCTGAGATGCGACTCTCGCCCTGCTCGTTCACGACAAGGGAATTCGTACCTGTACGGAATTGCCCTGTCCGTTCGCCAGGCTCAATCGTTCCGGCCGGGCTGAACACCGTCCAGTTCAAATCCGTTACTTCCGTGTACAACTCCTGCGCGTCCCGGTGAGCCAAGGCGAGCGGCTTAATGAAGTCCGGGAATTCCGGCGTATCTACAACTTGCAGACCCGGAGCAACCTCCAGACTTCCTGCACCTCCGACCGAGATCAGGCGGGATACGCCAGCTTGTTTCACGCCTTGGAGCAAAGCCTTCGTCGCTTGCAACAGCAACTGCACTTCCGTGAATGGAGGCCCGTATGCACTAATGACGAGATCGTGACCTGCTGCGGCCTTAGCAATGCTGCCTGCATCCATAATGTCGCCTTGCACGACATTCAGCCGATCTTGCGGCTCCGTCAAGCGGGATGGGTCACGTGCGATAACAGTAACCTCATGCCCACGAGACAGCGCCTCACTCAAAATACGTTGACCAATTGTTCCAGTTGCTCCGATTAATGCTAGTTTCATTTTCATTCTTCCTCTCCTGAATTAGATTGTTGGACACTTTAGTTGTAACCATAATAGTTACAACAAGACTGAAAAAAAATCGTCTTTCGACGTTGAAACGAATTGCCACCTACACACCAAACGTTACTGCTGCTTCTGCTCCCTCGCACGACTCAAATCCCCAACGACCTGCTTCATCGTGACCTCTGCCAACACTTCCTCCATCGCGTGCTGCGCACGCGTCAGAATCAGCTGCAGCACCAACTCAATGCTCGCACCTACCGGACAATTCGGGTTAGGGTTCTCGTGAATATGGAACAGATTGTCTTCCTCGACCGCTTCTACGGCCCGATATACATCCAATAGTCGGATCGCCTCAAGATCCTGAAGCAGGATCACGCCACCCGTTCCAGAACGCACGTCAACTAACCCGGCCTTCTTTAGCATGCCCGTAATTCTGCGAATAATAACCGGATTCGTATTCACGCTCCCGGCTATCCATTCCGATGTACAAGGAGCACTGCTCGGAATAGCGGCCAAGGACAATATATGAACGCCCACGGAAAACCGACTGCTAATCTTCATTGCCTCACCCTCCTCGACTCCGTTGTAACCATTATAGTTACATCTCTTCATGAAAGTCAACTGGAATATTAATGTGGCGGAAATCGATCACGAGCTCACCGTTGAAGCAAGTTTATTTGTCCTTGTCCCCAGCCTTGTCCACGTGGCGTAGCAACGCCTGTATCCGTTGCTTCAGCCTCTAGGCAGAGAAAGGCCTGGCAATGTAATCATCGTCTCCGGATGGAATCAAAGACTGGCCCCTACATATATCCATAGATTGAAGGAGAATTCGACTCCCGTCGTTAACGCAACCGAACTTGGAAATGACAAAGCTATGACTGATTCTGAACTTAATTTCTATTCTTACCTCGAGAGTATAGCAGAATTCGGATACAATATTGATATATCCTTGTTGGAGGTGAGCGAATATATGCCAACAATCAGACCAAGTTCAGACTTACGAAATAAATACAATGAGATCTCCGAGTTTTGCCACAAATACTCCGAACCTGTGTTTATTACCAAGAACGGCCAAAACGATTTGGCGGTCATGAGCATTGAGACATTTAACAAGCTTGTCGGTAAATTCGAGCTGTACACGTTATTGGACGAAGGAATGGCTGCAAGTAAAGCAAATAAAGTGAGACCTTTTCGCGAAGCCCTAGTTGACATTAAGAATGGACTTACAGAGTGGGCAGCTCGTGATTACCGCGCCGACTGAAAATGATTTGCAAGGAATAGCTGCCTATATTGCAACAGAGCTTAGAGAGGCGTCCACTGATCTACAGGTGGTATCAAAGATAGTGCCCTTACAGACATAGAGCAACTTCCTATGCGATATGCTGTCGTTAGTGATGAAAGATTAGCCCTAAAAGGCATTCGTAAGCTGATCGTGGATAGTTATGTGGTCTTCTACGCAGTTGGAGAATCGGAAGCAATAGTAACGATTATTCGAATTCTTTACTGCAAGCTGGCGCCTCAGGGCTTTTACTTTCTGTACACAAAGGCCGTTCCCTTTGTATCGCCTAAAGCGATGACAAAAGGAACGGCCCTCTTTATGAATTACCCGTGCATCAGCACGGCTTCCTCGCCCTTGCCTGGCTTCGTTCCGTGCGCGGCGTCGCTAGGCTTCTTGCCGCGTCGCAGCACGAGTCCAAGCAGCGCCCCACCGATGGCGATGTAGATCATAATGTGGAACGTGTCGTTGAAGCCGCCGACCATCGCCTGCATCAGCGCCGGCGACTGCTGGCCAGCAGCGCCTTGCCCGGCCGCTCCGGCGGCGCCGGCGCCAGCCTGCATCTCGGCGAGCCTCGACGTCGTCTGCGACGTCAAGATCGTGACGAGTGTCGCCACGGCGAGCGAATTTACCACCTGCTGCATCGCGCTGGTGAGCGACGTGACGCGGCTAACCAGCTCGCGCGGCGCCTTACTGATCAGATGCGAGTTCATCGGCATCATCATCATGCCCATCCCCGCTCCGCACATGATAAGCGGCAAGATCAGGTCACGGCTCGTCGTCGTCATATCGATGTGCGAGTATTGATACAGTGCGCCCGACACGAGGCTGAGGCCAGCCACGACCAGCCAGCGCACGCCGATCTTGTCGAACAGCATGCCGGCGATTGGCATCATAAGCCCGGAGGCGAGCGCTTGCGGCAGCAAGGTCAGCCCTGTGTCGAAGGGCGCGAACCCGCGCGCCTGCTGGAGGAACTGCGGCATCAGGAACAGCGCGCCGTACAGCCCGAACTGGGCGATCCATTGTACGACGATGCCTGCCGAGAAATCGACCGAGCGGAATACCCGCAGCTCGAGCAGCGGCGTCTTCGCTCGAAGCTCCGCGATGACGAACAAGATCAAGGCAATCCCACCCACAGTCAGACCGATCAGCGTTTTGTTCGTCGACCAGCCGTGTGCTCCTTCGCTGACACCATAAGACAATGCTGCGAAGGCAAGCGGTCCGAGGATCAAGCCCGGCACATCGATCGTCGCCCCCTTATGCCGGTCTGTCTTGGGCAATCGGCGCATGCCGATGAGCAGGCATAGAATACCGACCGGGATGTTGATCAGGAAGATCCAGCGCCACGAATGGAACTCCACGAGCCAGCCGGATAACACTGGCCCTATCGCGGGCGCGAACAGAATCGGCACCCCCATCATCCCCATGACAACGCCAACTTTGCTAGGCGGACTAAGCTTGTAGACGTACGCCATCGCGACCGGCAGCACGCAGCCCCCGCCTAATCCTTGAATGACGCGGAATACAATCAACCACTCCGCACTGTTCGGTGTAGCACACAGGATCGAGCCGAGTGTGAACAGGAAGACGGAGATCAGGAAGACCTTCTTGGCCCCGTACCGGTCCGATAACCAACCGGACAGCGGGATGACGGAAGCTTGTGCGAGCATGTAGCCGGTCACGGTCCACTGCAGCGTAGAAAGCTGGGCATCGAAATCATGGACCAGGCTGGATAAAGCAACGTTCATAGCAGTAGCGTCCAGTATGACCATGAACACACCTGCAATAATAGCTATCAGCGGCACAAGGATGCTGCTAATACGGAACTCTTGCGATGACAAAGATTTGCCGGGAACGGCAGTTGGACTCATACGGTTGGCTCCTTTTCTCATACACCCTATCGAGAACCTATTCTTGCCTCACCACTTGCGGATCAAGAATACGTTCGGGATAGCTTTCTCTCTTGCTATCTCTCTCGTCTACGCCCTGCAGCTGCACACCTAACCCGCTATCGGACTTAGTCCTTTGTCCGTGAATTGGCTGTTGTACAGATCGGCGTAGAACCCGTTTTGCTCCAGCAGCTCCAGATGAGTCCCTTTCTCGATGACGCTGCCTTTGTTCATGACCAGGATCAGATCCGCATCGCGGATTGTGGAGAGGCGGTGCGCGATGACGAAGCTCGTGCGACCTTCCATCAGTTGATTCATCGCCTTCTGAATGTAGATCTCGGTTCTCGTATCGACGCTGCTTGTCGCTTCGTCCAAAATAAGAATGGCCGGATCGGCTAAGATCGCCCGAGCGATCGTGAGCAGTTGCTTCTGACCTTGCGATATATTGGATGCTTCTTCGTTCAACACCGTGTTGTAGCCGTCCGGCAACGTGCGAATGAAATGGTCCGCGTGCGCGGCAACGGCTGCCTCCACGATCTCCTGCTCGGTCGCTCCCTCTCGGCCGTACCCGATATTGTCGCGAATCGTACCGTTGAACAGCCACGTATCCTGCAGCACCATCCCGAACATGCCGTGCAGATTGCTGCGTTTCAGATCGGTTATGTTCACCCCATCGACCGTAATCTCACCACCATTCACCTCGTAGAAACGCATCAGCAGGTTGATCAGCGTTGTTTTACCGGCACCGGTCGGACCTACAATGGCAACTGTTTGCCCTTTGCGCACATCGATGTTCATGTTCTCCATCAGAATGGCGTCTTCCGTGTAGCCGAACTTGACGTCACGGAACTGAACATCGCCCTTCGGTGCCGTCAACACCTTCGCATGGGTTGCTTCCGGCACTTCCTCCTTCTCGTCAAGCAGTTCGAATACCCGTTCTGCGGAGGCGATTGTGGACTGGATGATGTTCGCGATGTTCGCTGTCTGGGCAATCGGCATGGAGAATTGACGCGCATATTGGATGAAGGCTTGAATATCCCCAATCTGGATCGCCTGACGCGTCACCAACACACCGCCGACCACACAGATCGCCACATAGCCGATGTTGTTCACAAACGAGATGATTGGCATCATCACCCCAGAGATGAATTGCGCCTTGCGACCGGATTCGTACAGTCTACCGTTAATGTCGTCGAACTTCGCGATCGACTTCGCTTCATGCCCGAACGCCTTCACGATGCGGTGCCCGGTATACATTTCCTCGACGTGACCGTTCAGCTCCCCAAGTTCCTTCTGCTGTCCCATGAAATGCTTCTGCGAGCGCTTGGCAATCCCAGCTACGACCACTATGCTAAGCGGAATCGTCAGAATAAGAATACCCGTCAGCAGCGGACTGATCGTCAGCATCATCACAATAACACCCAGAATCGTCACGATCGAAGTGATGAGCTGTGTCAAGCTCTGCTGCAACGTCCCGCTGATGGTGTCAACATCGTTGACGGCGCGGCTCATTATCTCCCCATGCGTGCGGGAGTCGAAGAACGTGAGCGGCAAGCGGGTCAGCTTGTCATTCACATCACGGCGCAGGTCATACACGGTCTTCTGGGCTACGCCTGCCATCAAGTACTGCATCACAAAACTGAATATGGCGCTGAGCAAATATAACCCGGCTAACACAAGTACAATTTGCAAAATATAATCAAAATCAATCTTCGCCCCCGGCACGCCGTTCATCTTGCCCATAATGCCTTCGAATAGCTTCGTTGTCGCATTGCCCATCAGCTTCGGACTGACGATACCGAATACGGTACTGGCAATTGCGGTCAGGAAGACGGTCAGCAAGCGGCCCCGATACGGACGCAAATACCCGACCAATCGGCGGAAGGTGCCCTTGAAATCTTTGGCCTTCTGCGGCGGCATACCCATGCCACCCATACCAGGCGGACCTCCGCCGGGGCCTCTGAAGCCCATGGGACTTCCGCCTCCCGGCCTTGCACCCGCCCCGCCGCCAGGAGCTCTATTAGCTTCACTCATGCGATCTCCTCCTCTGACAGCTGGGAATAGACGATTTCCTTATACACTTCACAGCTCTCCATCAGCTCTTGATGGTTACCCATACCGGCGATCTTTCCATCTTCCAGCACGATAATCCGATCCGCATCCATAACCGTGCTAACCCGTTGCGCGACGATCAGGACGGTGGAATCGATCGTTTCCGTCTTCAAGGCCGCCCGCAGCTTGGCGTCCGTCTTGAAGTCGAGCGCCGAGAAGCTGTCGTCGAATATATAAATCTCCGGTTGACGGACTAGTGCTCTCGCAATCGACAGCCGCTGCTTCTGACCACCAGAGACGTTCTTACCCCCCTGGGCGATCACCGAGTCGAAGCCATCTTGCATATCGGTGACGAATTCGGTCGCTTGCGCGATATTGGCTGCATGCTTCACTTCATCATCCGTTGCCGTTTCCTTACCATAGCGGATGTTCTCGGCCACTGTACCGCTGAAGAGCACCGCCTTCTGTGGAACGAAGCCGATCTTCGATCTCAAATGTTCCTGCGACATCTCCCTGACATCCATATCGTCGATCAACAGTTTCCCGCTGTTCAACTCGTAGAATCGCGGAATGAGGCTGATTAGCGTGGATTTGCCGGCCCCCGTCCCGCCGATAATCGCGGTCACCTCGCCTGGCCCTGCACTGAACGTAATGCCCTCTACAGCTGGTGCTTCTGCACCTGGGTAGCTGAACGTTACATTTTCAAATCGAACGTACCCGCGCTTGTGCTCCGACGGACGCTTCACCTGGTCCGCATCTTTAATCTCAGGTACCATATCGAGCACCTCATTGATCCGGACTGCGGAAGCCGATGCGCGAGGAACCATCACGAACATCATAGACACCATAATGAGCGAGAACATGATCTGCATCGCATACTGGATGAACGCCATCAAGTCTCCTACCTGCATTTCCCCGCCTTCAATTCGCAAGCCACCGAACCAGATGATCGCGATGGAGGAGAAGTTGAGGATGACGATCATGGCTGGCATCATGGCCGCCATAATCTGATTGACCCGAATGGCCGTGTCCGTCACATCAGCATTCGCCTCGGCGAATCGGCCCTTCTCATAGTCAATCCGGTTGAAGGACCGGATGACCCGGATGCCGGTCAACGATTCGCGCAACACGAGATTCAACTTATCCAGCTTCGTCTGCATGACTTTGAACAGCGGCATACCTTTTCTGGCGATTAGCAGAATCGTACCGACCAGAATGGGAATAATCGCGATAATGACAAGCGACAGCTTGGCGTCCTTCGACACGGCCATCACAATGCCGCCGATGCACATCATCGGGGCCATGACCATCATGCGCAGCATCATAATCAGCACTTGCTGCACTTGCGTAACATCGTTGGTCGTCCGCGTAATGAGCGAAGCGGTGCCGACCTTATCGAATTCCTGCAGCGAGAAATTCTCAACGTGTGTGAACAGCTTGCCCCGAATGATTCGGCCCAAGCTTGAGGCTATGATGGCAGAAAGATGGCTCGCCCAGATGGATACGGCCACACCGCCCGCCGCTACAAGCAGCATGAACGCACCTATTTTGACAATATAGCCGTTGTCGCCCTCTACGATCCCTATGTTCACAATATCTGCCATCAACGTGGGCAAGTACAATTCGGATAGCGATTGCAGCAAGACGAGGAACAACACCGCGGCAATGTACATCCGGTACGGTCTCAGAAATCGGAATAAACGTATCAAGCTTCCTGCTCCTTTCATGAATCCTTTTCTTGTGTAACCTACCATACTACACTTTTATAAACTGAATATTAACAAACCCTATTTCATTCCAAATTTGGTTGTCAGGCAAAAGGAAACGTCACCGTATTCCCCGCGATCAGATTGCCTTGGAGACGGACGTGCTCATACGGAGCAGTTGGGTTGGCAATGCGCCAGAGCATGCGGTCGGCGACCCGATATCCAGTCTCTTCGATCAGTAAAGTGGGTCTGGTGAAGATGGGCAAGTGTTCATTCTGCTCGTTCAGGAAAGCGATCATCGAGATTTGCTCGGGCACGCGGCAACCCATCTCCTGCAGGGCATAGTACACCGACGCACTCTCTTGGTCAATCCCGCATATTACGGCTGAAGGACGGTATGTCATGAATTTGTTGCGAAAATCGTCCAGCCATGCCTCTGTCGTATTCGGACGATGGGCTACATCGCTTGACGATGTGTCGGACAACCTCCCCAGAGCTAATCTTGCCAAATTGTCGGCAGGCGCAGTTCTAGGAACCGTGCAATGCTCGTCAGCATGGAAAGCCAGTCCATTCGCCTCCATAGCCGACTGTAAGGTCGACCACCGTAACTGAAACCCTCTCTGCGAAGCCGTATCTCCCACGTACATAATGCGGCGGTGTCCCGCCCGAACCAGATGCCGTATGGCCTGATGAATCGCTTCGCATACGTCCCAGACAACGCTGTCTACGCTTGATTCCGGATCGGGAAAATTGATCAGTATCCGGTTCACTGGCAACGCCAGCAGCATGTCTTCCGTGGGATCCGGCACGATTCGCGGGGTAATGAAGATGCCATCGCAATACAATACCTCATTGTCCTGCACCCACTCCTCGAATCGCTTCGCCTCCATGCGCAAGGGAAGCAGCAGCGGCTCGATCCGATGCCCGAATTCCGTGAACCTGCGGGTTAATCCGCGCATAAGCAGCTTGTGAAAGCTAAGCGACTGCTCGCTTTGGACAAGCAGGAATCGCCGTTGGAAGTTCGGGTAAGGCGAGATACGCTCCTGCGTCAGCTGCTGAATTTGTTCTCTTGTGCGGTATCCTCTATGAGCAGCCGTCCGAACTACTGCTTGTCTCGTCTCCTCCGACATGCCCGGTAAGCCGCGAAGCGCCTTCGATACCGTCTGAATCGTAAGCCCCAGCTCGTCGGCCAGTTGTTGCAGCGTGACACTTTTTTTCCTGGACATGGCTGTCTCCCTTGCTTCGTTTAAAATAACAGTTATATTTTACACTAAAGTTAAACTTAATGAATAGCTGCAATCCCGCTACAATGAAAGCATCAGATCGATCTTGTAGGGAGGGCTTATGTTGGAGCACATTCATGATCAAACCTCAATCACAGCCGATGTAGTTGTTGTTGGCGGCGGTCCGGCAGGCATCAATGCTGCGATTGCAGCCGGTCGGGGCGGGGCGAAGACGGTGTTAGTGGAACGTTACGGGTTTCTGGGGGGCATGTCTACGGCTGCACTCGTCTACCCTTGGATGACATTCCATACAGCGGACGGCAAGCAGGTGATCAAGGGCATCGCACAGGAAATCATCGATCGGCTGATGGCGGCTGACGCATCACCGGGCCATGTCCGCGATACGGTAGGGTTCACATCTACCATTACGCCGTATCATCCTGAGGTTTACAAAGTGTTGGCGTTCCGCATGCTGAAGGAAGCCGGCGTCACCTTGCTGCTGCACAGCTTCGTCGATCAGGTCACGATGAACGAAAGCGGAGATGCGATCACATCCGTGCAATTAACGTCAAAGTCGGGGCGGATTGATCTTATTGGGAAGGTGTTCATCGATACGAGCGGGGATGCCGATGTGGCGTATTTGTCCGGTGCTCCTTGCCTGAAAGGGCGGGAGGGCGATAGTCGAACCCAGCCGATGACGATGAAATTCCGTATGCGCGGGGTGGATCTGGGCGTCGTGAAGCAGTATATGATTGACCATCCTGATGAATTCTATCGGAAAACACCGCATGCGGAGCTGCCGAATCTACCGTTGTCCGGCATCTGCGGTTTCTACAAGCATTGGAAAGAGGCGAATCTGCCGATCAATCGTGACCAGGTGCTGTTCTTCACCGGCCCGAATGAGGATGAGGTGCTGGTCAATACGACGCGTGTGCAGGGATTGGACGGGACGAATGTGGAAGATTTGACCGCCGCCGAGGAGCTTGGGCGGGAGCAAGTGTTGATGGTCGCTGATTTCATGACGCGCCACCTGCCCGGGTTCGAGAAGGCTTCGATCTCGCAAGTGGGCGCGCAGATCGGCATCCGCGAGTCCCGTCGTATCGACGGGCAATACGCGTTGACTGGCGAGGATGTAGTCGCAGGCAGGCGCTATACTGATGTAATCGCACGCAGCGGCTATCCGATCGACATACACGACCCGTCCGGCAAGGGCGTCACCTCGGCCGACGTGCAGGGGGACGGCGCTTACGATATTCCGTATCGCTGCCTACTGCCGAAGCACGTAAACAATCTGCTTGCCGCGGGACGCTGCATCTCGACCACGCACGAAGCGCTGGCGACGACGCGGCTGACGCCGAGCTGCATGGCCACCGGCCAGGCGGCGGGCAGCGCGGCAGTGATTGCCGTGCGCGTGGGCGTCAGCCCGCAGGCGATCGACGTACGCGAGCTGCAGGACGTGCTGCGCAGGGATGGTGCGGTGCTGGAGTAAAGACGGCCGTTCCAAGTGATAAAGGACCCCTTGAGCTCAAACATCTTGTTTGAACCTCCCTGATTGTATAAGGGATTCAGCTGTGGGAGGTTCAAGCCAAAACTCGCCGGGGTCCTCTTTTTCACTTTCCACTCCTGTGTTCACAATGAATATGAATACAATATCATGCTTGAACATTTGACTGTCTACCAACCGAGTCCGAATAGGATCGTTTTATTTGAACTTTAATACCAGTCGCACGGCCACGAATGCAGCTGGCCGCTATAACGCTGTTTCATCTTTTCATCACCTTATTTTGCCGAAATTGATCAAATCTACGACATAACGCTGTTTGATCACCTTATTTTGTTTCATTTCTCGAATTTCCTTTGATTTCCGACACCATAGAGTGATGAATGCAGCTGCGAGCGGACAACAAAGTAGACGCGGAACGCGTCTGGAAGACGGCCATGGAGACACCCGGGCCTGTGCTGATCGACTTCGTCGTCTCGAAGGATGAGCTGCTTCCAATGGTCCCACATGGGCATGACGCTGGACGATATGATCCTGGAGGTGCCGCACACATGAGCGAGTCCTGCAAACATACACTATCCGTTCTCGTCCGGGATCATCCCGGTGTTCTACAGCGCATCGCCGGGCTATTCAGCAGCAGAGGTTACAACATGGAGAGCCTTACCGTTGGAGCATCGGAAGAAGAAGGTCTGACCCGTATCACGATCGCGCTGAAAGGCAGCACGGACATGATGATCCAAATCTGCTATCAGCTGTCGAAGCTGGTTGACGTTGTGGACGTACACCACTTGAACATGCATCCCATGCTCTCCCGCGAGCTGCTGCTGATCAAGCTGCTCGCTCCGCCGGAGAGACGTTCGGAGCTATTCGGACTCGTGGATACGTTCCGCTGCTCCGTCGTCGATGTGGGGCAATCATCAGTCGTGATTCAAGTCGTGGGCGACGTGGACAAGAACAATGCTCTTCTTCAACTGTTGTCACCCTACGACATTGTCGAGCTTACCCGTACCAGAGAAACCGCGATGAGCCGAGGCCTCGGCTAGCAATAAGGTAGACGACCACTCATTTCCACCGTTCTGAAGCGCGAAAGATTGCAAAAGGTCGCTTCCAAGCAATGACGAGTCGAACTACGTACACTTACCAAAATGCGTTAAATAAGGCCGCCATTCGGCTAATGGAGAGTAAAACCAATCCATCCGAAATGAGGCGACCTTATTAAACCGTGTACCCGTTTTTAAGCGATTTGCCTACCATCGATTATTCGTCGTTCTCTAGGAAAGCCGCAGATTTCCCCTTTAATCTGTTTTAGCGTGTGTTCCATCTACTCATGAGCAAGTGCAATGGTTTATTTCTTGCTTTCCATTTTTTCAATGTACTCGTTCATGTCTTTGAAAAACGTCTTTCCGAATTTCGTATTCCATTCCTGCAATATCTTTTTATATTCGGCAGCATTTAGTTCTCCAACAATGATTTTCGTTGTAACTTCACTAAATTTTTTATTAAAATCTAAATATTCCGGAGTCTTCGCTACTGACGGAGTGTAATCGCGATCTTTGGACAGAACCATTCTCTTAACAGCCTTCTGAATGTTTGGAACGATCCTTTGCTTCAAATCCTCCGACATGTCCGGGCTAATGAAAAACATGTAGTCATTTGCACGCCGAACCAGATTTTTACGTATAACCGTATCCAGTGGGGGTTTCGTATAAGTTCGTTTGTTATTTTCAACCTTGTAATCATACTCTTCCGTACCATTGTAAATCTGATCCCAGCCTTTATCTGAAAGCATGTAGTCAAATACGTCAACAACTTTTTGCGGATCTTTCGCGTTACGTGTAACCGCCCAAAACCCGTATAGTCCTGTTCCTTGGCCCAACCCTTTTAATTCATCATTTTCATTTTTAACGAATACATAGCTTAGTTCGAAATTCGGATTTACCTTCTTACCCGCAGCGAGAATGATTTCATAATTACCGGCGAACCCGGGGAATACCCCCGTTCTACCGCTTTGAAATCGCTCCAATGCCTTAGTGCCGTCGATCGTAGGCGCATCCGGATCGATTAGCCCTTCCTTGAACAGCTTGGCAGTGAATTCCAATGCCTTGGTATATTTATCACTGTTCAAATCGTATTGAGCATTCATATATTTATATTCGCTGCCTGCGGTTTCCTGCCATCCGTAAAGACCGAGCTCATTTAGGAATGTCGGCCTCAACGACTTGTCGCCTGCTGCAGCAAACCCGAAACCATACGTATCGTGCTTCCCGTTCGCATCCGGGTCTTCTTTCGAAAACTTGCGTAATATATCGGTCATTTGATCTAAAGTAATTTCATTGTTATCTGGAATTTTGATATTTAATTTGTCGAGCCAGTCTTTTCTGAGCCAATAGCCATCTGACCGGATGACTGATGTCCTTGGAAGTCCATAAATTTTTCCGTCATTGTTTACACGTAAAGCGTCCCAGGATATGTCGTATGAATATTTCTTCAAATTTTCTGCATTTTTTAGATACGTGTCAACCGGGATAATGACGCCATCTTTAACGGCTTTTAAATAGGCGCTGTCATCAGGACTCCCAAAAAATACTACATCAGGGTAGTCCCCGGTTGTCAGAGATAATTGAAGGCGCTCAGTATAACCGGTCGACGGCGGAATATCAAATTTGATTTCCGTATTCGTCGCCTTCTCAATGGTTTGAATCAGCAATTTGTCCGTCTCGGACAAATTCGATGAGGCAAAGGTCCCCATTATCTTAATTTTTGCTTTTTGGGTCTCTCCGCTTGATTCACCCGTATTCGTTGGCTGATCCTTGCTGTTGCATCCCGTCACACTGGCCAACGATACTACAGTCAACGCTCCAATTAACGCTTTTTTTAACATGTTTTAGTCTCCCTTTATTTTTATCTATGACAAGGTCCCCCATAGTCATCCCTTGATGGATCCTAGCATAATCCCTTTGACAAAATAACGTTGAAGAAAAGGGTACACCGACAAGATTGGTAGCATAACAATCATTATTGTTGTGTATTTAAGCGTCTCCGGCATTACGTTCATATTGCTGATCTCGGCGCTATTATCCCCTGCTGAAATCTGCAGCATCTTGGCGCCTTCTATCACCTCGCGCAAAAACAACATTAACGGCCAATTTTCCACGGATCGGATATAAATGATTGCCGAGAAAAAGCTGTTCCAATATCCGACCGCCGCGAACAGAGTCAAGGTGGCAATAATTGGCATGGAAAGCGGAACTATAATTTTAAACAAAATATAGGGATCCGAAGCTCCATCCATCTTCGCCGCTTCTTCCAGCTCTTCAGGAATATTCTGCATAAAATTAACCATAAGAATTAAACTAAATGCAGAGAACAGTGCAGGAAAAATGAGGGCGGCCAGCGTGTCCAGCATGCCGAGAGAACGAATAAGATAAAAATTCGGAATTAATCCGCCATTGAACAACATGGTGAATATGACCAGGTTGATCAGAATAGCTCTTCCTTTCAAATGAGTTTTTGAGAGGGGATATGCCGTTATAATATATAAAAATAAACCTATCGCTACGCCACTAACGGTAACAATCAAAGTATTCAAGTAACTTCTAGTGAGTACCGGGTGAGAAAGAAGTTCCTTGTAAGCATCAAACGTAATTTCCTTAGGCCAAATGCGCATTGGATTTTCAAGATAAGCGCTGTACGAGCTAATTGATACCGCTGCAACGTTAATAAGGGGGAACACCATGACCATACAAATTAAAGACAAGACCAAATAATTTGCGATGTCAAACAGCTCGATTCGCTTATGAATTTCCATCTTCATCACCTACCACAAAGATTTTCCGAAAATTCTTGCAATCCGATTGGCAAATATGATCATGACCAATCCGACTACTGATTTAAATAATCCCACTGCCGCTGTAAAGGAGAGCCGTCCTTCCAACAAGCCGACCCGATATGTGTAGGTTTCAAAAACATCAGCAACTCCATAAGTAGTAGGGTTGTATAACAAAAATATTTGTTCAAAACCGATGTCCAAAATATGACCAATTCTTAAAACCAAAATAATCACAATGGTTGTCGATATGCTCGGAAGTGATATATGCCATATTTTCTGAATCCGATTGGCTCCATCGATCGTAGCCGATTCGTATAATGTAGGATCCACCGAAGTCAAGGCTGCTAAATAAATAATCGTACCCCATCCGAGCTCTTTCCATATTTCTGCGGAAATCAATATGGTTCGGAAATATTCCGGTTTGAGCAAAAACTGGATGGGCTCACCTCCAAAATCGACAATCAATCGATTAACCCAACCTGTTGATGGAGATAAGAAGTTAATAATAATACCTGATATGACTACCCACGATATAAAGTGCGGTAAATATAAGACGGTTTGAGATAATCGCTTGAAAAAGAGATTTCGGACTTCATTCAGCATGATAGCCAGTACAATCGGTGCAGGAAATCCAAAAATGACTTGGTAAAAGCTTATGATCAACGAGTTCTTCAATATTGTGAAGAAATCTCCGGATTTGAAAAGGTATTCGAAATTTTCGAATCCAACCCATTTGCTCCCGAATATTCCTCTTGTCAGATTAAAATCTTGAAACGCAATGACAATACCGAACATCGGAATATATTTGAATATAAACAGATACAAAAAGCCTGGTATCAACAGAATATACAGCCACTTGTTCTTTTTAAAATAACGCCAGGTTGCAATATTAGTTTGAGTATTCATTCCGCTTTTCTCCCTAGTTGATGCTTCTCAATTGAATTATTCGCATATGATTTCTATCATAAAATGTTCTAGTTCCTTCCGATTGTATATACAATGGCAGGCCAGGGTTAAGTTTTGGCCTGCCATTTCATCATAAAAACTAGATTGTTGGGGCAATCACGCTACCGACCCAGACATCTTGAATACTCTCCATGTCCCGCCTATGTATCGGCAAACAAATAGCGTCGGGCCTGTCACTGCTACAGCCAGAGATGCCACCCCATTAACCAGCGAAACTGCGTCGTCTGCCTCAAATGTAACCACGCCAGGAATAGATCCATCAGCTAAGGTGCCATGCAGGAATATCTCTATAGTATCGTGACCAAATAACTGATTAAGTGTCTTGTTATATTTCAGCTTAATGATACCGAACGCACTAGCGCCGCCTGTAGTCTGTGCTACAACCTTAGTCTGCGATGTGGGTCTTCCCGTTTCCAGAACCGGACGATAGGTAGAAACCCCAAGTCCATTCTGATAGCCTCGATAGTTGAGACCTAGATTGCTGCCGATTGCCACCGGCGTGGTGCCGTGGTTGTAATTTCTGAATGAGCCTGTCAGCACCACAGCACGGGAGGCTTTCAATTTCCATTGATCTGCATTAGGCAGTGCTGAGATTACAGAGTATGTCGCATTTACAGAACAGGCTAGGAAATCAACACCGTTTGCTTCGAAGTAAGCGCTTAAACATACGCCTCCCTGAGAGGCACCGTCAGTCTGATTGCCTACACTCATCCCGACTCCATTAAACTGCGTCACCAGCTTACTGATAGATACTGGATACAATGACTCGTCTTTCACTCCGCAGGCACAACAAAGTGTTCTTGCTAGTCCGATATTGCCTGCGGAAGTATCCACACCTATTTTATACACCCCCGAGCCTATCACGTAGTATGGAGTGTACGCCTCTTCATCAGTGGTGACCCATGGGCTTACGTTTACTTTGCCTGAAACTCGATCTATACTCTTAATGTATTTTGCCTCAGAAACTTTTTGAGTAGAATTATAATAAAGAAGGAAGTCACCTACGTTCAGCTCATCCGGTATGTTAGAGCAAGACACCTCAGAAATCTGACTGGGCACGGCGCTTAGGCCAGTGTGATTGTATCCAGTTACTGTGGCCTGCAGGTTTGGCAGGCCACCAGAAGGCGCTGCTGCACCGCAGTACCGAGCAGTAATAGTGCCAATATTGAATTCGGTAGAAGTACCTAGAATTTCGACGCCATTTCGCTTGAAATACCAGCACTCGATTTCAGAAAACGTAAACATTGAGCTGTTGAAAATCTTAAGTCCATTCCAGTTTTTCCTAGTATTGTAAGTGGATGTTCCTAAACCCAGTAGGGTAAGTTTACCTTCGAAAGCAGTTTGCCAGTATCCAGACAAAGTTAGCAAATATCCAGTAGATGAGTAATTCGATATGAGGGTCATGTGCCCCGTAAAGGTTCGAGCGTATGTTTGCCCGGTTTTAGGGTTTACGTTCTGTCCGGTAGCGGAAATAAGATCCGCAGAAATCAAGAAATCTCCTGACCAATCCGCAAGTGCTATCGGATGAGTCGCGATGTAGTTAAAAAATGCTTGTAAGGATACCGTGTCATCAGTAACTCGATCCCCTTTGGCTCCGAAGTCAAATGGCGTAACTCTTTCCCTCGCCTTTTCCTGTAACGTGGTTGCTACCGCGCCAACTCCGTCTTGTATAAAGCCAACTAACCTAGCACCATTAGGACCCGCCAGATCAGCTTGCAACTGCTGACAGTCGCAGTCCGGGTTTCCGTATACCGCCTCGGTCACCGAAGTTTCCGCTTTACCGTATGCCGTTAATGACGGGGAAATCACTCTCTGTGTTGCGATTGCGGCGCTAGCCATACCAAATGCGGCTAAAAGCTTTCTCCGACTAATCCTTTTTTCGAGTCGTTCCAGCGCCGCGTCATCTGCGTCATCCCCAAGTACTGGGCCCTTCTTTTCATCTGACATTGCCCATTCCTCCTTGTTCGTCAATAGAACCCTTTTCTACACGCCTGGGCTTCCATTTATTCCCCTGGCTGATAGAACATCGCTGGTCCGGCAATCCCCCCGGTGCCCAGTTCATCAAGTATCTCGTTGTGCGTATCTACAACAATCACGTTGGGTCGATCGAAGATAACCGCATTACTAGCATCAAACACCCAGGGCTTCATTAATGCAGAACCCTGCTGCACAACAGGCAATTCCTTACCGTTGACCCAAACACGGGCAGTTTCGTCGATGTTACCGAACCAAAGCCATATAGGATGACCGTTGTTATAAGTTGTCGGTAGTGTAACCGTTGTTCGGTACCAGACATCCCCCTTGAAGTATCGTAGCCCCTGATCGGACCATGTCTCGGAATACGTCTTGAGCTTCATCCATGATTGTAAACCCAGTTCAGGTTTCCATAACCCAAGTTGATCACCATGTTTATCCGGAAATAACATGGCGGACCATTCATCGGGTAACTTGGCGACAATTCGACCGCCGTTTGTTACACGTCTATAAGCATCTTCTACAATGGTGGTCCAAAAATCATCGGTGTAAAGGTATGATGCCCAGGGCGAAAGAATAACAGGAGAATGCGAAATCGCTTCAAAACGAAGCCTTCGGATGTCATCGAGTTGTTGTTTCGCCTTGATAAAATCAAAGCGATTGATCGAATCCATCATCTCAAGAAAGGTATTGCCGAAATCAAAAGCCACACGCACCATATGTACCCGCTTGGCGTACATCGGATCACTAGATTTCTCCGCATTTTTTTCCGCTTTACTTAGCGATTTTTCCAAATCCTTCATTACTTTGCTTGTCAATATGTGCGGAAAGTCATAAATGTTTCCTGTAAAATAATCTGCTTCGGCGAATGCCTTTTCCAAATCGTCAAAGTGCTCTCTCATCGGTTTGGCTGCAGGCCCATATAATTTTTCAAAATAATCGGTTAATAGAGTTTGCACATCCAGTTCTGTATTCCACTTCATTTTGGCATCCAGATATAGCGCAGGTCCTTGGTATCCCCAGGCAGGTAAAACCTCAGCTTTAGCTCCTAAGAGACCTTTCTCTTTGTAATACTTAAGTTCACTAGCAGCTTGATTGATCATGGGGAAGGGCAGTCCGGGATCGGCAAGGTCAAAGCGGTAATCGTACATAAGTGCTTTAACACCAAGTGCCTGCCAACCGTCAATTATATCTCCGAGATAATTACGCTCCCATGAGAGGTCATTTCCAATAGCATGTATCCGCTCAACCGTGATAGGGGCGATTAACGGTACGATTCTCTGATCGGGCGTCCAGCGCACTGGAGGACGCATATAACTGCTGTAGGCAAACAATACAATTTTGACTTTCGGATAACCAGCTGCATCCAACCGCTCCAACACTAGGTTTACAAATTTTATATACCGATCTGTCGTCGATTTCGTTCCGTTCAATGCATCGTAATCAACCGCATCCCAATCGGGATCTGGATTAATCACCTGGGGAACCCCGTCTATAGGCGACATGCTGAGATACTTAAGATCAGGGGTTTTTGTCAATTGTTCAAGCGACCCTTGTACAACACAGTCCAAAACTTCGGGTTTGGTTACGTCGATATGCCCTGTAACTTGCCCTTTATCGTTTTTCAGAAACAAATCCGGTCTTTGTTTGTTGGTGATTTTGCATGGAAATGATTGGGCACCAACATTCCATTCAATAAGTCGCATATGCTTAGCCCAAGGCTTCATTTCTTCTTTATTATAGACATAGGGGATCGTCTTGAGAGTCTGATAACTACTGTCGGGTTTTTGCATACGGATGTCGAAGGAGGGATGTTGGATTGTATCCTGCTCTCGTATACTCACTGTATCCTTAGTAGGGATAACGGTACCGATTTCGCCGGGCATGAACCAGCGAACCCCAAGCTGTTCCAACAGGTCGTAGGCGGCATACAGCGTCCCTTGATCGGAAAGTCCGTTCAGTTGTATGGAGTTCCCTGCTGCCAGGATCCGGAATGAATCGGGATTATCCCCGCCTACTGCAATTGCGGCTTTACTTCCCTCCACATCGGGGGCCGATTGTCCGATAAAAATCTTCGTTCGACTCTCCCCATTAACAACACCATACACGGCACTCGTGATCGGTAGATCGGCACCGGATATCTTTATAATATAATCATGCAACTCTTGAGCAGCCTGTTGCTCCGTCGTTGTCGCATTTGCGGCAAGTATGATCGTTGCTTTCGGTTGTCCACCGCTCACGAGCGGTATAGACGACATAGCAGGGGGGGCCTGACTTACTCCATCAGCAAATACGGGTGAACCATAAGCAGTCAGGAGCAATATACAGCACAAAACAGTAATCCATCTCATTAAAGATTGTTTCACGAATGAACACCCTTTCATCACTTATCATTGATCAAAAGACTTCCATGCCCTCATACCATTTGTGTTAACAGGGTAAATGATGCCTTTGGTTGAGATGGTGTACCCTCCGGGAAATCCGATGAATTAGGAATGATCGGAAAAAGAAAGCGCTACCTATTTACTTGTAAAAAACGATTCGCCGCCTCCGTAATGATCCATAATATCGTAAAATCCGCTCTCCTTTCTTGAATCAGCATTAGAAATGCTTCTACGATCTTACAGGTCAAAGTATATGAAATATATTCACCTTTTCATATGCACCATGTTACTATGAAATTAGCACTTTATTTCATTGTAGGGGAGTGTTTTCCCTGAATCTTCCTTCTGCTGATAGCATGCGTCCTCATTTTCTTCATTTATTGTATTGGACGAATAAGGATCGATTTTTACTGAATGTAGATACTTATCCGAATTGGATTCTATTCGCAATAGAAGAAGGAAGTTTTGAATTCCAAATTGGTGAAGAGAAAGGGATTGTAACCGCCGGTGATTTGGTATTGAGTCCGCCATTCATTCCTTTCCGGCGAAAAGTTATTCAAAATCTGTCTTTTTTTTCGATCAACTTCATTTGGAAAAGCCTGTCGGGAGAAAAGCCCATTACGGATCCCCATCGACTATCAACGATCCCCATCGGCAAGGTATCCGTGCTCAATACTGATCGATTGATTTCAACTTATAGCTACTTAAAGAATCTGCACAATAAACATGACCCTACGAGCATTCATCAAAAAAATCATTTACTAAACGATATTTGGCTGCTTTACTGCCTGGAATCTAACCTTGCGAAGAAATCGAGTTGGAACCCGGATCACGTCATGAGCGTTGCTTTGAATCTGATCAAAGAACGCTGTTTCGAATATAACTTCTGTATGAAGAATTTATCGGATGATCTGGGTCTTACCCCCGTTCAATTCACCCGAAGATTCAAAACGGCTTATGGAATAACACCATCGGATTACGTAACGGAATTGAGAATCACCAGAGCCAAACATCTTTTGGCTGAAACCACAGTATCACTCCAAGGAATCGCAGACATTTGCGGGTTTGAGAGCGGAAATTATCTCAGCCGTATTTTCTCCAAAAGATTGAATACGCGCCCAACGCATTACCGCCGCATGCATGGGATTCAAGAAGATAACGGGAGTCAGCAGCATTAAGTGTTTTCTGCAGGTGACTGGGTTAGACAAGGGAAAGAAGATAACAAAAAAAACCCGAGCAGCAGCAATTTGCTTGTTCTGATCGAGTTACTTTTTGTTTAGTTGTATTCGTTTCCAGTACAGAACTTTTTATACCATCACGAACCGGACGTGCGTGCCCCTTTCAAGGCATTGGCGATTTAATAAGAAATTTTCCTCCCCCATCATGAACGAAAAGGTTGCAGAAGGTCGATTCCAAGCAGAGGCGAGTCGAAATACGCACACCCGACAGTCAAGCCGCCTAGTCGCAATAAGCCAGCACGGAGTCGGGACTGATGACCGTGCCGTTGTCACGACCTATGCAGATGTCCCTCATGGAACCCGGCTTGTCGAAGTTGAACACGTGGATCGGTAAGTTGTAATCGCGCGCCAGGATGAAGGCCGACTGGTCCATTACCTTCAGGTCGCGCTGTAGCACATCGTTATAATGTAGGGACTTGTACTGCTTCGCCTCCTTATCCAGACGAGGGTCGGCGCTCAATACCCCATCCACCCCTTGCTTTGCCACGAGCAGCGCCTGGCAGTTCACTTCAATTGCCCGTTGGACGGAAGGGTAGTCCGTTGTCACATAAGGCTGCCCATTCCCGCCCGCGAAAATAACAATGTATCCTTTTTCCAAGTGGTGGATCGCCCTCAGCCTGATATATGGCTCGGCTACGGAAGCAATCGGCAACGCCGTCATCACACGAACCTCTCGTTCGGTCTTGGCCTTCAGCACGCCTCTCAGCATCAGGCTGTTGACGACGGTCGCCAACGTGCCGATATTGTCGGCCTCGGCCCGCTCGATGCCCCAACTCTCTGCCATATTGCCGCGGAAGATGTTGCCCCCACCGATGACGATACACACCTCCACGCCTAGCTCCACAACCGACATGATTTCACCTGCAATGTGATCCAGTCGCTCCGGCTCGAAGCCGAACTCGCTTTTCCCCGCGACTGCCCCTCCACTTAGCTTGATCAATACCCGATTATACCTGTTGCCCATACGATCGCCTCCTTGGATTCATAAAAAAAACACCGAAGCCACAATAGCTTCAGTGTTCCAAGTCTTCAACGAAATGAAAATAATAGGAGCCGCTCGCAGCCACCCGGTTGCCGATCCCGTACAACGATTCGATCAACGATCCAATAACCGACCTGCACAACGATTCAGTCCCTGACAAGCTTACCCCCATATTCCCATTCCCTTCCATGTGAAAATCATCAACTCATTGTATTACGTCCCACCGGATTTTGCAACTGCCTATTGAACCCGTTTCAGGGTCATCTACTACAAAATTAAAGCTGCCGAGATCTCTCTCGACAGCTTACTTGGTTATGGGATAACGATCAGTGCAGCCGATCTAGCTTTCAGCTTCACGGTGAAGCCTTCTTCCTTCGCCGCCATATGTTCCGTTAAGGCGAGACGATTGTTCGTATCAAATCGGTATACTTCCGCGTTGTTAGTGGCTTTGAATTGACCCGCCACCTCAACCGACCGCTCTGCAGTGTCTTTGTTGAACAAGAGCACATACGTCTTGCCCGTTGGAGAGACGATCGTATACGCACCGACCGCGTCCGAGATGGAACTAGTCGTACGAACACTGTCACCAGTGATGCGGCTGCCTTGACCATCATAGTTCAAGTACAGCTTGAACGCATCCTCGAGTGGCGTATTCGCAGGCAGCGTACCGAAGCGAGTGGCGAGATCGACGCCTTCTCGACCGAAGATCGCCATAGCTTCCGCCTGAGCCATACCGGAGCTAATGCCATTGCCATTACCGAAGTTGTACTCGGTAATCGCCAGCTTCGTACCCGGCATGTTCCGCTCTATTATGTCCTTCATCCGGGGAATGAGCTTGATCGGCTCCTGAATCCAGGAATTATCCACGAAGTTCGGATCATAGAGCGACTTCAACGCTTGGAAGCGGCGTTTGACAGCAGCCGGTCCTTCATCGAATGTCGGCACGTTATTCTCTTGTGAGTAGTAATGAATATCTAAGTAATCGATCAGGGAAACTCCGGTAGCTTGCTTGTAGGCTGCAGCCTTCTGCAAGTACCATTCCAGGAACGGCTGGCCGCCATGTGCCGCACGGTCTGCACCTTCCGAGCAACTATCAGCGGAAGAATAGAAGTACGCGCACCAGCCCCAAGATGTCGGTCCGAAGATCCGTGCTTGACTGTCTTTTGCCTTAATGGCAGCAGCATATTTCTCAGTAAAGCCCCACATCTCATCATAGGTCGGCGGATTCGGATGAACGTCGCGATGTGTGACGTACCAGATCTCCGGTTCGTTGTCCAAGGCATAGTCGTGAACCAGATTGCCCGTACGTGCAGCGATATGATCGATCCAGCGGGTAGCGAAGTCAGTGCCGACTCGGATGGACGTATCCTCCGGATCATTGTTCGTGACCAGTTGCCCGCCTTTCAGTACTCCATTACCTGCATCCGGAATCTCGACCGGTTGGCTTTCCTGCTTGCCGTACTTTTTCTGTGAGAAACCGTAGGCGGTCTCCCGTGACTTCGGTGTCCAGCCGATTGTAGGAATCGTCAGCAGCACTTTGCCTTGACGGCTGATCGTCTGATCGATGAAGCGGTCGGACATCGAACCAGCTGGGTCCTGCTCATAAGGAGCGTTCAAGAAATACCAGTCGGACGCCCGATTCGATACATCCAGCTCCCAATTATAACGTGTCGTGTTATTGCCACCCCAACGTTGTACTGGGAAGGGGAGTGTAGAGTCGGTAGGGTGCATATCGTCGAAATTAATACCGTAAATGTCCGAATTAATCGAACGCCGATCCGCTTCCTTATCAACGGTTACCCGCAAGGACGGCAACTGCGGCTCCGGCAGTTGGCCGGATTGCGTATTGCGCAACAAGCTGACGTCATCGATATAGACGGCCGCTTGATTGTCTTCAGTCGAAGCTTGGAAGATCAATCCGTCGAAATCTTCGTTCTGAAGCCCCATATCGGCAAAATTGATGACGAAGTGTGTCCATTGTCCTGCTGGAATGGATCCACCCGGAGCGTACTCGTTCAGATCGACGGCTCCTTGTGCCGATGTTCCATTATAGGCGTGAAGCATGAGCTTCTGACCGCCAGTCGTTCCACCGTACAACCAGAAATCTACGCCATAATAATCCGAGACATTACGCTTCGTATTAGCTGCGAACCATACGCCATCCCAACCGTCAGGTTCGAACTTCACAGCATTTGATCCACTATGCTTCTGTTCGGTATTGGCGAGATCCTTGTCGTGCCAGCTCTGATTGCGGAATCCGTTCTTCAACACGTCATCGTAGACGGTTTCTGCCGTAACTTGCGTAACCTGAACATAGGCGACAGCGGTCATCGACTTGTATGTTGCTGTTATCTTGGCAATCCCAGGCGATACTGCTTTCACAGCACCCTTCTCCACACGTACAACATCCGGTTTGTCAGACAGCCATTCGGCGTGCTCGGACACTACGTTCGTTACTGCAGTCTCCAGGAATGATTCTGCATCCAAGCGCTGCTCTTCACCAGGCAGCAGCACCATCTGCGTCCGATTCATCCGGACTTCCAGAACGGCAGGCGGCGCTATATACTTGCGGATAAGTGCGACATCGTCGAGATACAGGGCTGCTTGAGTCCCTCCACTCGTTCCTGCGATCAGCAAACCATCGAACAGTTGACCTGGCAGTTTAAGATCCGGCAGCATAATCTCTGCTTTCACCCAAGCTCCGGCCGGAATAGCCCCTCCGGCGGCGTCAGCAAGCGAGATTTCCTTAACCGCTTGACCACCTGACATGAAGACGAGCTTCGCTTGTTGCCCGCCGACTGTGCCTCCGTTGACCCATATTTGCAGCTTCTCGTACTCTTTCGTCGACAATATACGATCGCTGTAGAAGTACAAGCCGTCATCGCCTCTTGGCGAGAACCGAATCGATTGCGTACCGGAATGCACAGTACCCTCTTCGTTCAGAGCCCTCGTTGCCCAGCTGTAGTCGGTGAATCCTTCCTTAAGATGGTCATCGAAAATATATAGCCCGTCAATCGGCTCAATTGGTACAGCAGGACCGTTATTTCTCGCTGTGACCTGAACCGGGAGAAGCGCCTCGCGTGCTTCATACACGGCACGAATGACTGTTGTGCCGGCCTTGATGCCCTGCACCAAGCCTCCCGAAACCGCGGCAATCGACTCATCTGCCGAACTCCAGGCCGCCTTAGCCGTTACATCAGCTAGCGTCCCATCAGTCAATTGCGCAGTCAGAGGTGCGGACTGCTGGTCTCCTGCTCGAACGTTCATCTGTTCCGTTCCGAAAGTCAGGTTTACAACTTGTGATGTAGGTGTCGGTGTTGGTGTCGGTGTTGGTGTTGGTGTTGGTGTAGATGTTGGCGTTGGTGAAGGAGTTGGTGTTGGGCCACCCCCGGTACCGCTCGCCGGAACAAATGCCATATCGTCGAGGTAGACCATCTCTTGGTCACCATCGCCCCACAGCCATATTCCATCGAGCAGCCCACGGATGCCAATCTCCTTCAAGTTGACCCGTACTTCCGCCCATTTCCCTGCAGGAATACCTCCGGGAACTATACTTTCCACTTGACGTTCTGCCACGCTCTGTCCTCCAAGTGAGAACACGAGCTTCAGCTTCTGACCGCCCTTCTCTCCTCCATGAATCCAGAAGCGGAATACGTCATAGTCATCCGCGTTCATGATGCGATCTTTGTAGAAATACAGGGCCTTTCCCCCATCCGGATCGAGGCGTACCGCCCGACTGCCCGAATGTACGGGCGCTGTTGAGGCATCATCCATATCTGCCCAGCTGTAATTGACGAAATCCGAGGACAACGCCTCGTCGTACACCACCAGCGAGTTCGCTTCCGCGGCACGTGCCGACGGCAACCCGACGAGCCCTTGAGGCCACAGCAGCGTAGTTGCAAGCATTAGCGCCGCCGCGAACCTGACCTTCTTCGTTCCATTGCTATTTCTCCGTATCATTACTTTCTTCTCCTCTCACAATCCTGGCTCGGCTTCCATGCCGTGCTCTTCGATAATCATACTTCCAGTTATTGTCATGCAGCCAGTGACAGGGTGTCATCAGTTTTGTCATTTCCCGTCATCGATATCGACTAACGTCTGCCAACGTGGAAATAAATGTGTTACCCTTGGTTCAGGGAGGATATCCCAAATCACAAACCAAAGAGGTAAACCCGTCATGATTCGAATAATAATAGCCGATGACCAAACGTTGCTGAGAGATGGTCTCCAAACGATCCTGAATCTGGAGGACGATATGGAGGTCGTGAAAGTAGTCAGTAATGGGTTGGAAGCATACGAAACTACCGCAGAGCTGAGACCTGACATTGTTCTGATGGATATTAAAATGCCCGTCCTCGACGGAATCGAAGGCATGAAACGCATCAAGCGCGATTATCCGGATACGATTGTATTAATGCTCACCACGTTCGCCGAAGACAAATTCATAGTCGATGCCATGTCTGGCGGTGCCAACGGCTTCCTGTTGAAGGACATGGCAGGCGAGCGCATTGTGCAAGTGGTCCGGGAAGCTATGGAGGGGGATGTGATGCTGCCTGCTACTATTGCTGCTAAGCTGGCCATGCGACTGGCTTCCTTATCACAGGTCGGAAGCGATGCCTTCGACGAGATGGAGCTGAAGCAGCAAGGACTTACTTTTACAGAACGGGAGCGTAAAATTATTCTGCTCATGCTGGATGGACAAAACAACAAGCAGATTGCTAGCACCTTGTTCATGAGTGAAGGAACCGTCCGCAACTACATCAGTGTCGTCTACAATAAAATCGGCACGAACGATAGGTCAAAGGCTGTTGCTCTATTGAAGGAGCTGATCCATAAGGATGCGACTTAGCACGCCTCTCCCGCTCCTACTTATGCTGTTGTTAGCCATCATTGGTACTTCCCTGTTTCAGTCAACCGCTTTCTCAGCAGTAGGACCTTTGCGGAATGAGGACTCCGATACGATATTCTTTTATCCGAACGGGTGGCTCGTCCATTGGGGGGATACTACCGATCCAGCTTCGATTACAGACTGGGAACCATTCGGCATCGATATTCAGAAGCAAATGCATACATACAAGGGTGTGCTGTGGATTCGCCGTACACTTCCCACCCTTTCTGCCAGAGATCCTTACCTATTTCTGTTCGGGTTCAAGCAATTCGAGGTGTTCATCAACAGTCGTCCGGCCTACAGGTTCAATATGGAAAACACCCGTGAACGCATACAAATTCTTACGCCCCTGTATCCCGTTCGCTTGCAACCCGATGATGCAGGCAAGCAAGTGACGATACGGTTGTTCTGGAATCGCGCTTATATGCCGAATGGCTGGAACGGAATTGGCACCCGCTATCAGATGTTGTTGAACGCCTTGGTAACCGAATGGCCGTTCTTCGTGTATGCCCCCTTATTCACAAGTGCAGGGCTGCTCTCGGCTGTCTTGTTCCTGAGGAGACGGAAGGAACGCATCTATATCTGGTTCTCGCTGCTCGCTTTGTCAGCTGGAGTCGGCATTGCCGGCAAGATGGTGCTTCTGCAGTGGCTATTCGAAATGAATGGCTATTATTATTGGAAAGATTTGCTGCTCTCTTTGGGCATATATGCTTTTATCGGGTTTTATGGCGAGGCCTTGCGGTTAAGCCGATCCTGGATTTATCGTGTCATGAAGAGCATCCTGCTCGCCTACACGCTGGTCACCGCAGTCGTCGCATGGTGGAGCGGCTTGCTGTACTGGAGACTTATGGTCGACTGGCTGCCCTTTTGCTGCGTCCCCATTCTGGTCGTCGTGAGCGTCTCGCTGTTCCGGACATTTCGCGAGCATCGCGACCGGGAAACGATATGGCTTATGCGCGGATATATCGTACTGCTGTTGACGGGACTCATCTACTTGACGCTTAATTATTCTCCGACTCTGCTGAATGCGATCAATTCTTTGTCACCAATTATGCCGCACGTCATCTTCCATGAACTACCTGGCGGTCTATTGTTGTTCATGCTGTGTCTCGCTATGGTGCTGTTCCATCGATTTATGCAGGTATACCGGCAAGTGGAACGCCATACAGCGGAACTGGCTGTTAAGAACGAAGAGCTGGAACGATTTCATCGCTCACTCGAAAACTTGGTGGACATTCGAACGCGCGAGTTGGAGGAAGCCAACCGTTCCCTTGAAGCTTCTCTTCGGGAGAAGGCGGAGACGTTGGCGGAAGTGTCGGTATTGGAGGAGCGCAACCGGATTGCACATGAAATCCACGATGTAGTCGGCCATACGTTGACCGCTGCTATCGTGCAGCTGGAAGCTTCGAAGAAACTGGCAGGACGTGACTTGGCGAAGGCGRCAGAGAAGTTCGATGTCATCAACGGCTTGGTGCGCAAAGGGCTCGACGACATTCGCCGCTCGGTGCGGCTGTTGAAGGACGAGGGCGAGCCGTTCGACTTGCATGCTTCGCTAGGGGAGCTGATCCGGGACACGGAGCAGACGATGGGGGTTGCGATTGAAGCTTTCATTGAACCGCTCCAACCTATGGGCTCGCTAACGCAACGTGTGATCTATCATGCGCTGCAGGAAGGGCTGACGAATGGCATTCGCCATGGGCATAGCAGCCAGTTCACGTTCCGCTTGTACCGGGCCGGATCACGACTGCGGTTTATCCTGGACAATGACGGAGAACCGTTCGGACTAGCCAAGCCTGGCTTCGGGCTGACTACGATGATGGAACGCGTCCACTTGCTGGGAGGGAGTGTTAGAGTAGGTGTCGGGGACGCGAATCAAGGGGCTGAGGATAGCACGAATAGCGATACAGCTCCGACAGCCGGATGTAGACTGGAGATTACGTTGCCGCTCGCGGCTGAAGACTAGTCCCCAAAAAAACAAAACAGCGGCAGCCATGGACGAAAAAATAAAGTCCGAGGCTGCCGCTGATTTATTGAACTTATTTTTTTGTTGCTATTACTTCCTGAATTTTTTTGTTGGCCGCCTCGTCGGCTTCTCTCAAGGCAGTATTTATATCTTTTTGCCCTGTAACGACGGACGTATACGCCGAATACAAGAATCCCGGCACTTGACTGAAATAAGAGTTGAACGGATAAGGGGATGCGGCGGATTCGAGCGGTACGGCTGCTTTCAAATTTTTACCTGCCAGCTTCGGCATGTCTTTGCCGAGCACACCCATCAAATTGTCAATTTTGATCGGAGGTACGTACCCCAGCTTCGCGAAATCCTTCTGGAATTCCTCAGAACCGATGTAGGCGGCTGCGAGGAACGCCTGGTCACGGTTTTTACTCGTGCTGGCGATGGCATAGAACGGGAGCTGCAGGCCGGGACCCGCCTTCGGAGCTTCCTTGAACCTCGGAAGCTCGACGAGATCCCAATTGATCGTCGTCGTATTGGCAAAATCCCAGGAACCGGCGCTTTGCGCGGCAACCATGGCTACGGTACCGTCCTTCCAGAAAGGATCGACGTAACTCGGGACGAACGCATTTCCGTTAATAAGATGGAACCGCGCAAAGTTATCGATGATTTTTTTCCAATTGTCGTTGTTGAGCGTCGCCTTATTCGTCTTCGTATCGATAAAGCCTTGGGACAATTGGTTGACCGGGAACAGATGGCCGTACCCCTCCTGAAAGCCCATATATTGGACGCCGCCGTCTTGTCTTGTCAGTTTGCTGGCTAATTCATAAACTTCATCCCACATCATGCCGTCTTTCGGATAAGCGACTCCGAATTTATCGAAAATGTCTTTGTTGTAAAACAGCGCTGTAGATACGGTCGCATTCGGAATACCGTATATTTCCCCGTTTTTGCCAAACATCCTCATTTGCTCCTGAACGGCAGGGTATAATTTGTTCATATCGTATCCGTATATTTTGATCAAATCGGAAACGTCGTTCTGCAGCTCGTTGTCGGCCATTAGTGAATAAAAGCTCGCGCCGCTTACTTTGACCAGATCGATCGAGACACCTTGCGCGATCAGTTCAGATATAGATCCACCCCCGTTGTTCTTATTGGCGGAATACAGCTTGAAGGACATGTTAGGGTACTTTTTCTGGATTTTGTTGCCATACAGCTCCATGAACATCTCCTGGGTATAGGTCGCCGAGTTCTCGAACACGTTGATAACGACCGGCTTGGAGGTCGCTGACGCAATTTTGGTGGCGAAATCATTCTTCTCGGGCGCAACTCCGTCTCCCTGTCCGTTTGGTTTCCCCCCTGTGCTGTTCCCGCTACTACATGCGCTAAGCGCCAATACAAGAATCATGCTTACGATTGCGATCGCCCGTTTTCGGATCATTGAAAGCTCCCCTTTCATCTCAATTAAAGCTTAATTACTTGGTCGTTTCGCGAAGAAGCGTTGCGGAAATCCGGCATCTCCATGATCCGGCCTCCGTTCATGACGGACAGCTCGGACAGCAGACCGACCGCCGTCCATTCGCAGGCATCGTATACATCGATAGCGGACGGGATCTTATTTCGGATCGCCTCGATGAAATCATGAACGATGAAATAGTCTGCGCCCCAATGACCCGCTCTTTTCTGCTCCTCGGTGGCGTTACGGTACCGTTCCGGCATCCAGTCGTTATAATCGGTCAGCGGACTCCATGCGGCGTTGTCCATATGTTCCTCTTCCGTATGAAAATATATTTTATGCTGATCTCCCAATCCCCGCGGCGCCTCGTAACAACCTTTCGTTCCCTGTAGAGTATAGTAGCTGCTGGTGCCCGGCCGGTTCGATATGCAGTCGAGACGCAAACGGATAAGCTTGCCGCTCTCCAACTGACACATCGTAATGGAGGTGTCTTCCTGCCGGAACTGCGGCGCCGTATGCCAGCCTGTGCCGAAACATGCAACGCTTTTGATCCGGTCGCCGCGAAACCACTGCATAATCGGGCCGAGGCTGTGCGTCGGATAAAAGTTCCCCCGCTTGCCGTACTGCCAATAGCTGCGCCACGAGCTCCGGTTTGAATTCGGATCGTTCGGCATCCGACGGTTATACCCGTTGGCAAGATGACGAAGATTGTGCAAATATTCCCCTTCGGCATAATAAATATCGCCAAACATGCCTTGTTTAATCATGTTGCCGATCAATTGGTTTTGTGGGATATAACAATAATTTTCCGCCATCATGTACACCTTGCCATGCTTCTCTACGGCTTCCTTCAGCCACCACAGCTCATCCATTGTTACCCCGGCAGTCACTTCGCACAGCACGTGCTTTCCAGCCTCCAGCGCCTGGATCGTTTGTTGAACATGCAGCTGCATGGGCGTCGAGATACAGACGGCGTCAATATCCGATTCGAGCATATCTTCATAGACTCGGTACGTATTCGGAATTCTCAGCTGCGCTGCTCGTTCCATCAATAATCCTTCATGCAGCTCGCATAAAGCGACGACCTCGACCCCGGGAATCGAGCTAAACCCGAGCATCGTGCTTAATCCTCTTGCACCAGCAATTCCTATTTTTAATGTCAATGCTCTTGCTCCTGTCTGTTGTGAGGATTGACGCCCCTGAATCGAATGCGCTTACATTCTTATGGCATCTTAATATCCATTATCGCTCATTATAAGTATGCTTGGACGATCCCCCTTCCTTTCAACTGACGGAATTGAATTCTGTATACTGAACCACATCATTAGCGTACCACACCATCGTTTTCCCGATATGATCTATATTGCAGCATTTTCTTCAGAGTATTGACTGATATTGCGTAAATCCATTCCTCATAACCATCGTCATCATGTTCCTCAAATCAAGAGGTGGAGCTTTGCTCCCTGCGGTATTGATCCGGGGATATGCCGACCTGCTTTTTGAACACCCGGCTGAAATGAGCCAAGTTGTTGTAGCCGACCTGGTAGCAAACATCCGTCACCGAGCTGTCTTTCCGATAATAAAACAACAGCTTCGCCTGCTTGATCCTCCGGTGGCGCAAATAATCGAATATCGTCATACCCGTCATTTCGCGGAATATTCTAGTCAAATAATATTTGCTCATATGCAGCTCGGCTTCCATCTGCTCCAGCGTGACGTCCTCCATATAATAGTTTTCAATAAATGCGATAATTTTCTGTACGTTTCGCTCTTTTTCCGCCGACACCTTCTGATTGTTGTCCATCTCCTCTTTGCACAAATTACTGATGAACAAAAGCAAATCATAAAAAGCCATCAGGAAACGAT
The DNA here is from genome assembly GCF_056401635.1 of Paenibacillus sp. P4_E11. Taxonomy (NCBI): domain Bacteria; kingdom Bacillati; phylum Bacillota; class Bacilli; order Caryophanales; family Paenibacillaceae; genus Paenibacillus; species Paenibacillus sp. P4_E11. The sequence continues at coordinate 168,323 of NZ_JBFUIX010000001.1, forward strand.
TATAATATGCCTTCTCTTCTTCCTCGTAAAACCGATTGATCCGCAGCAAAATATTGTCGCAATCTGCAATCTGCTCCTCGTTCAGCCCGATTTGGAAATTGCGCAATTCGATGAACGGCTTGAGGGGGGAATCTGTGCAGAAGTAAGGGTCGAAAACGTGAGCAAGCTGCGGATCGAACGAAAAACGGGTCTGTACGCAATTCCAATCCGGTTCCGCTTTCGGACTATACGGAGTAATGCCGTTCGTTATAATAATGTCGCCCGCATTCCAGCGTACTGTCTTGTCACCCTGCCTGTAGTCGCATCGGCCGCTATGAATATAGTAAAAATGATACTGGGTGCAATCGTGGGGAGTAACGCAAGGTATGCTACTTTTATAGTCGTACATGACAAATGGAAAGTGGTGATGGGAATGCTTCATGGACGATCACTCCATTTCATGCGTTTTAAATATCAAACAAAATTGCCTACCCATGTAACAAGCAGCGGCATGGCAATTTTCGACAACCGATATTTGAATATACTGTATCACACATCGTTTCTATTTATTTGATTGTAATTGTAAATTATTACTTTCGTATTTGACTTATATTGCTCTCTATTTTACTTCCATGCTTCCCACACGACTGGGTAGCTCATGCCGAACGACATCGTCACAGCAACTTTTGCCATGGTCCCACGTTTAAATCAAGGAGAGGAGATGACGCCATTATGAGAAAAAAATGGGTCGGATATACGGTCGTTTTTTCGTTATGCTTGAGCTTGTTGACGCCTGCGGGACACAGTCGAGCCGCAGAGACGAGCGTGAGGGTTACGTTGCCGGATTTTGCGGTGAACCTGAACGGTCATACGGTGGAAAATCAGTACCGCGAATACCCGCTGCTGGTTTATCACGATATCACCTATGTTCCGATGACGTGGTACGATAGCAGACTGCTCGGTTTGGAGGCGAATTGGTCGCCGGACGATGGCTTGAATATTAGGCAAAGCTCGGTAACTTCCTCCTATGTGCCAAACAAGTCCGAACGTCGAAATGCGCCCGCCTACTCGGCGGAAATTCCTGCATCGACCGTCACGATTAACGGCAAGGTGATCGACAACGCCAAAGAACAATTTCCGTTGTTAAGCTTCCGGGATATCACGTATTTCCCGCTGACCTGGCGCTTCGCGCACGACGAATTCGGATGGGATTACCAGTGGAGCGATACCGGCGGCCTTAGCATTACGTCCCATAATCCGCAGCTGCAAACGGTCCAACTTCCTGCATATTCCGGTGAGAACGATGTTGCACTTTTCAAGGGGTATTACTATTTTGTCGAGACGACGGATATGACGAACCATATATATCGAGCTCCCATGCAGCAGCCATCCGACAAGGAGGAGATTTATTCTTATACCTTTCATAACTACTCAGTTTGGAATCAAAAGAAGGTAACTTTTCAAAGCCGTGATCATACGCTTTGGTTTACCTATCACCTCGGTGGAGGATTAACAGGCAGCGATTCTTTCGTGAAAATCGGTGAAGACAGGAAAACAGAGGTGTTACATCTAGGACATCCTTATATGGATTTCCGTGAAACACCGTACGGAACATTAATCGTCGATCTTGGCGCCGGTGGCGTCAGATTGTCTTTGTTGCCACCGGGTCAGGAAAAGACGAACGCCAAGATTGTAGGCGACCCGGATCTGATGATATTCGCCTTTCATGTTGTGCGCGGGGACGGCTTCACACCGTACTACGTAAAAACTACCGCCACCACTGTCGTCGAAGATGATGTCTACGTGTTGTGCAAACCTCCCCTATCCGATCAGAATTCCATTTACAAAATCAACTTGAAAACGAATAAGACTGAGAAGATCGTGGGCTCGAGCGTCAGCTGGTTCAAGATTATCAATAACAAGYTATACTATGTGAAAGACGAGGACAACGCGCTATATTCGTCGGCGCTAGACGGGACGGGCGAAATGAAACTATCCGACCATGCGATGTCATGGTTTGACAGCATCGACGGCGACGTATTTTACACAACCAAAAAGGAAGCGAACCGATTCGAGCTGTACAAGGCCGATCCGAACGGGGAAGACCCGCTCGTATGGAAAACGCCAGTCGCCGGCGTCCAAGTGTTGAACAATCGGCTCGTCTGCCGGTTTGGCGAAAACGATGACTACGGCGTCGTACTGCTGGACGGTTCAGGCCGCCTGTTGCTGGAAGTGACGGATCCGATCTCGCGCGTACTCATGTCCGACGATGGGATTTTACTTCAAACCTCCAGGGAATCCTCGGTCGAACTCATTCGTTGAAAATAAATCTTTATTCGTTACATTCCGGTAGTCCTGCTTTTTCAACACGGAAAGAGACCCWTTGGTTTCAAGGATGGCCACTTCCACTTCTTTCAGATCAAAAATATCTTTGCCTCTAAGTCCTTGTTGTAAAGAATCCTGTGTATATTTGCATTTCTTCATATTTTGTTCCAGCAGGTTTCCATCCTTGATGATAATTGTGGGCTCACCTGAAATCCATCTTCTTGCTTGCTTATTACTAAGCGAAACCAACGTGAGTATGTAACCGATACCACTCATAACGAATAAGGACAGGAGGAAATACAAAAATTTGATACTAATGTTAAATGCCATGTTTCCTGCAATCGTACCGATTACGATCGAGAGAACAAACAAGTGGTAGTTGCTATGTGCAATGATTTGTTTTCCTATCAGTTGCGTGAAGACCCAAAGCCATACAAAAGCTACAAAAGTTCTAATGAATATTTCAACCATCTGTGGCATGGATATCTGTATTCTCCTTTCTCCTTCCTGGCGGCCGAAAAGTTTCAGTGAAAAATAACGGACTCGTTATTATCAGGCTCTATGTAAGGTTCAAAAGGGATTTCAACGTCCAGACTGTCCATCATCCGATTATCCGATAAATGAGATTTCTGCCTAATTATATTACTCGCCTCAAACTGACTGCGACACGAAATYTGATCATTTTTGACCCGTATATATTGGCCGTTCGGAAGCAATTGTCGAGCTTTCACATTATCCTCAAGCAGCAACGTTAAATATTGGATCAGGATGGACTTATGCCCTTCATTTAATATGGGGCACATTAGCTCAATCCGCCGATCCAAATTTCTTGTCATTAGGTCCGCACTGGATATCCAGATTTGAGGCATACCATCATTTTCAAAATAAAAAGTCCGGGAATGTTCCAAAAACCGATCTACAATGCTGCGAACGGTAATATTCTCACTTAAACCCGGAATTCCCGGACGTAAGCAGCATATGCCGCGGACGATTAGATCAATACGTACACCCGCTTGGGAAGCTGCATAGAGCTGATCCGCAACTTCTTGATTAGATAAAGCATTCATTTTGGCAATAATTCTTGCCGGTTTACCTATTGAAGCATGCTCTGACTCACGCTGAATTAAGCTAAATAACTGCTGTTTCAAATGTTTCGGAGCCACACTGAGGGAATGCCAATGTTTCGGGACGGAAAAGCCTGTAATTTCGTTAAATAAATTAGAAACATCCTCCCCGATTTTCGGGTCAGATGTGAATAGTCCTATGTCTGTAAATATTCGTGCGCTTACTTCATTGTAATTACCTGTTGCCACATGGACATAACGTTTTAAACTATCGGCTTCCCTGCGTACAACCAACGTCATTTTGGCGTGAATTTTCAAACCTGCTAACCCATATACAACATGACATCCTGATTTCTCCAATTCCTTGGCCCATTCGATATTCCTTGCTTCATCAAAACGGGCTTTTAATTCAACCACAACGGTTACCTGTTTCCCCATTTCTGCCGCACGGCTAAGCGACTGAATAATGTGAGATTCGCCATTGGAGCGATATAAGGTCATTTTAATGGCGAGTACAGAAGGATCCGCCGCTGACTGTTGAATAAAATCATTTACGGTTTCAAACGATTCATACGGATGAATCACGAGAACATCCCGCTCCCGTAATACGGAAAAAAAATCGTTCGTATTCGCGAACTCTCGTGGATAGAACGGTTCAAACCGCGGATATCTGAGATGCTCGTACCCCGTAATCGAGTTCGAGAAAGCCATAAAGTAGCTCAAATCGATAGGTCCGTCACTGGCAATTATGATTTGGTTGTCGATTTCCAGCTCTTCTTTTAATAGTTCCAGTGCAAACGGATCAAAATCCTTCTCGATCTCTAAACGAACGGGTGTCCCCCACTTTCTCGTTCGCAATACCTTTACCATTTCGTCGAGAAGATCTTCAGCGCCTTCCTCATCCAAAGCCAGATCGGCATTGCGGGTCAAACGGAAAGTATGGAAAGCAACAGGCAAATACATCGTAAACAGGGTATGGATATGTTCTTTAATCAAATCTTCGAGCAGAATAAAGTGCCTCTCTTTTCCTTCCAAGGATGAGGAAACTTCAATAAACCGGGATAAATTGGCCGGAATTTCAACCAAGGCTATATGATTTTCCTGATCCGATCCATCTTCTGATTGCTTCAAAACAACAGCCAAATATACACTTTTCGTACGAATCAAGGGAAATGGACGGCTCCTGTCGATAGCCAGAGGAGTCAAAACCGGAAAGACGCATTGAAAAAAATAAGCTTCCAATTCCTTTTTCTGAAGGGCATTCAACTCGCTAAAAGTTGTAAAAACAATGCCTTCTTGCTTCAGCAGTTGGCAAATGCGTTCATGCGTTTCGTATTGTTCCGTCACCAATTGCTGTGTCATTTCTGTTATATTCTGCAATAATTGTTGTGGAGCGAAGCCCGTGAAATCCACTGCATGATTTCCCGTTCTGATTTTATCCATGACTCCTGCTGCCCTAACGCTTATAAACTCATCCAGATTGGTTGAAACAATAGAAATAAATTTAATCCGTTCCAACAATGGAGTGTTAGGATCTTGAGCTTCTTGAAGAACACGCCAGTTGAATTGAAGCCAGCTTATCTCGCGGTTGATATATCTCCTATCCGTACTACTAATTTGTGCCGTGTTTTCCACGGGGCACCTCCGCCCTACATATTATTTTTTCTAAACAAGAGGGCCCCGAATTTTCTGAAAAGCTGCCATGTCGTACTGCATCGAAATGTAATAAAACTAGGGATCTTCTCATTTTCGTTATTTGGCATGATTCAACTTCCTTTACGTCGTCGATACATCCGATGAAGTTGGCATTACCTTCTGCGTTACTTGATTTACCAAAGAATTGTTAACAATGGCATTCCCAGCTTGCACTCCGATTGTTTGGCCCAGTCTATTTCCTAATAGGCCCCCTACTGCCGCCCCTATGACGGTCCCTGCTCCCGGTAAAACACTGGATCCCAGAATAGCCCCATATTCAATACCAGCCATCACGCCGAAAGCCCCCGTCACATTCCCCGAAGTTTTGACCGCAAACTCTTTTTTGTCCATTTGTCCCTGGGTCAAGCTCCTTGTATCTTGGATTTGAGAAATACCTCCAGAAATAAGCCCTGCCCATAAAGATCCACCTTGCAGCATGATGATCACTCCTATAATTTTTTGATTTGTTTCACAGTAACAATTGTGTCCCATTGTTCCTAAAAATCATCCTTAAGGGTATTGCATACATTTCCCACCTTCACCTACAAACCCTTAAGGCTRTGATGATCATAGAACCGGATTTTCTATTTCCTTCTCGTTGCCTTTACTTTCGGATTGCAGCCCTGCGGTCACATCTTTGATCTGATCCGTAATCCCGAGCAGTACTCCCGCTCCTTTAACCGCAAGCTTGCGTGCAGCTTTTCTGGCTTCTGGAGATAGGGCGAATACAACAGCAGCTGCAGCCAGCATAAGGCCTAATCGTGATTTAATCATGAACAACCCTCCTTTTAAACGATTACTTTAATAGTTCCATAAATTGCATTTTTAATACTTTTTTCCGTAAATTAGAGCCAAACGATACATGTATAAATGGATCCCGAGTGTGTATACTAACCAAACAAATTTTGGTTCAACATGGGATAAGGGAGAGTAAGCAATGTCTTCAATACATAGCAAAGACAGGTTTCTTCGCGTCTTGCCTGGAAGAATGCGCATCGAAATCTGCGGCCTACAGGGAAATAACCGTACTGCTGATCTTCTAACCACAACCTTCTCCGCCCATAAAGGGATTTCCAAAGCAGAACCTTGTACGTCTACAGGCAGACTGCTGCTTCTTTACGACGAAAACCAGGTTTCCCTTCAAGATATATTCAGGTTGATTCGGGGCATTGAAAGACAAGGCGACGAGGCCGCTTCAAGCTGTAATCTGAATGCATCTGAAGCATCTGACTGTGACCAGGTTGTGTCTGTTATTGAAGAAGGGAAGCAGGAAGTTGCGGCTGCATCGGTTGTTGACACCGAACTTCCTGATGACCTTAGAGTTCTCCCTAAGATGCACGACCAAACTACGAAAGAACCTGCGGAAAAGATTCCGCTTTCGCTGGCTCTATCTATGGGTGGATTAGCCGTTTTAGGAGTCAAACAGCTATTGATGGGACGTTCAGCATTTGCTGGGAGTCCGGCTCCCTTTTACTTGTCAGCTCTTGTTTCTGTAGCAACGGGTTACCCCTTCCTTAAGCGAGGAATTCAAGCCTATTCGGAAAAGAAACAAATCAATTCAGATCTCATATTGGGAACAAGCGCACTAGCTCTCGCGCTGCTGCGTGAAAATCTGGTGGTGCTGGCTGGACTTAGCTTATTACAATACGTTAACTGGAAACGAAGTCACTCTGCATTAAATGGATATCAAGGAAATTGTTTATCACCGGAAATACAAAAATACAGCGATAAAGCTGGCAAATGGGGGCTGATTGCAGCCGGAGTGACTTGGGCCGCAACCCGAAATCCGCTTCGCGCAATCGCTGTTTTATTAGCTGCAAATCCGCGGCCGATGATCCTGCCTGCTCAATGTGCATGGAACCAAGCCGAGCTTGTCTCCAATGAACGAAATTTCGTCATTCCCGCTAAAGGGTCATTGTCTCAGCTTGCACGTACAAAAACCGTACTAATTGAAGATTCTTCACTCCTTTTTAACCGTCCGGAAGTGGAAGAAATTCAATGTGTTACGAATGATGAAGAAGATACCGATAAAATCGTCTGTTATGCCGCCTCATTGATGGGAAAGAGCAGCCATCCTTGGAGGGAAGATGTATGGAATAAGGCGAAACAAACTTGCCGTACCATTCGTACCGCATTTCATGTGGAAGAAGAAGAACAAGGTATTCAAGGAAAAATAAACGATAAACGGATTTTGCTCGGCAGCTGCAAATATTTGCAGGAACACGGCATTGATTGCTCTTCCTATGAACTGAAAGCTAAGCGATTGATGAGAAAGGGCTACAGCGTTCTTTTTGCAGGAAAACAAGAAAATAAAAACAGTGAATGCTTGGGTATGATCATCCGACATACGGAAGCTGCTATAAATGAATACGGCCTTACCGCAGCAGCATTAATGGACAAAGGGTGGCATATTCAGTTATTACATAATAGTTTAGAACTAAGCGATACCTTGCTAGCTCAACATCACATGGATTTAAGCTGGATGTCATTAGAGCAAGGGGAATGGCTTGAAAAGATTGCCGTCATGCAGCAGCAAGGGGAAGAAGTATTATTCGTCTCCGGTCAAGAACAAAATCCTGTGAATTATTTGTTCAAAGAAGCCGGGGTACCCTCGATTTCCGTCTATGAGCTGAATCATATTCAGGAAAGCGCTTTGTTCGCAGAGAGAATCGATCAAACGGTAAACCAGCATTTTGAAATCACCAAGAAATGGAGCTTTGTGGGTAGTACATTAGCAACATTGGGCATGATAAGCGCACCAGTTGTCAATTTGGCCGCGGATGCATTATCCCTTGTATTCATGACCAGATCCAAAAAAATAAGTGAGTCATTTCCATCTATGCCTGTGAACATGGTTACAGCCGAAATCGCGGCCGCAACGGAAGCCCCCATGTGGCACGCTCTATCGGGCGAACAAATTGAAAAGCAGTTCCATGTCCAGCAGCAGGTTGGCTTAACAGCCGACCAGATTGCAGCCCACAGAAACCGATATGGCTCCAATCGGCTTGATAGTAAAAAACCGACCCCTTGGCTCCTATCCTATTTGGGTCAATTTAAAGAATTTACTACATTGATCCTGCTGGGTACATCCGTTCTTGCCTTATTCACGGGTGGTAGATTCGATGGAATGGCCATGGGAGCGATCCTGCTCGCTAATGCTGCCATCGGGACGATTCAGGAACGAAAAGCCGAGAAGGTTGTCGAGACGCTGAACCAATTTCAATCTCCGGTTTGCAAGACTATTCGGGACGGACAACAAACGGAAATGTCCGCTGCGGAATTAGTACCTGGAGATGTTGTTTGCTTAGAAGCTGGAGATCGTGTTCCAGCCGATATCCGATTGATCCGTTCCTGGAACTTGCGGGTCAACGAGGCCGCGCTAACTGGTGAATCTCTTCCCGTAGAAAAGAATGAATCCGCTCTGGCAGATGATTGTCCGCTATCCGATCGGAGAAACATGCTATTCATGGGGACAGATGTATGCGGGGGCAAAGGCACAGGTATAGTTGTGCATACAGGAATGAGTACTGAAATGGGCCATTTGATGTCCCTTCTCAAAAATCAGGAGAAAGAAGTAACCCCCTTACAGGAAAAGGTAACCTCTATCAGCAAAAAGTTTGTGAAAGGTGCTCTTGTGGCAGGAGGTCTGGTATTCATTACCGGAATGCTGCGTGGCATACCGATTACGCAAATGATTTCGACTTCTGTAACACTGGCGGCTTCAGCCATTCCGGAAGGACTTCCTGTTACTATTACCATAGCTTTAAGCGCAGGAATTTATCGCATGGCGAAGAAGAACGCGCTGATACGGAAACTTTCCTCCCTGGAGACATTAGGCAGAACAACAGTGATCTGTACAGACAAGACAGGTACTTTAACCAAAAACGAAATGACGGTAAGGGCCCTTTCAACGGTAGATCGAACTTGGGCTGTCACAGGCGATGGATACGATCCGATAGGCACATGCAAGGAACTCATTCCTGAGATAGCTGCTGCTTCCGCGGTCGCCACCTCACCGGAAACGGAAGATCAGCACACCAATGGGAGTAATCCTGATCTGTTGCGCCTCCTGCAAATCTGTGTTCTGTGCAACAATAGTAAACTTGAACAGGAGGATGGGCATTGGGTGACCAAGGGGGATCCAACCGAAGGCGCGCTTTTAACGTTAGCAGCGAAAAACGGGTTGTGGGAGAAGGACATGTCCCATTGGCATCGTGGATTTGAAATACCGTTTGACTCGGGCACTGCAAAAATGAGCGTCGTGTGTAAAGACACGCAAACGGAACAGGAATGTTATGTGTTCTCAAAAGGGGCTGTAGAAACCATTCTCCGTCATTGCAGCCGATATCAAAAAAACGGGCGAATATTGCCTTTTTCAGAAGAACAAAAACAGCAAGTTTTGCTGCAGAATGAACAATTCTCGGCGGATGCGCTGCGTGTTCTTGGCTTCGCCTACCGTCCAATTGAGGAGCATGCGCAGCAAGAGGGAATCGACGAAAACGATCTGATTTATGTAGGCATGGCAGGGATGATGGATCCGCCGAAAGCCGATGTTGAAATTAGCATTCGCGAAGCTCTTGCGCTAGGTGTGAAACCGGTGATGATCACCGGCGATCACCCGATAACCGCCGTTGCCATCGCGAAGCAGCTCGGAATCTACGATGGTACCCAAAATGTATTATCTGGTCATGAACTCAATCGGATATCGGATGATGAACTGGTCCAGATTGTAGATCAAGTATCCATATTTGCACGTGTTACACCGGAACATAAGCTTCGTATCGTAACGGCCTTTCAAAAACGGGGACACATTGTCGCTATGACCGGGGACGGCGTCAACGATACCCCTGCTATTAAGCAGGCCAATATTGGTATAGCGATGGGGCGAACAGGGACAGAAGTTACGAAAGAAACGGCGGATATGGTTCTAACTGAAGATCATTTTGGAACGATAGTTGACGGTGTCAAAGAGGGTCGAACCATCATAGGCAATATCCGTAAAGCGCTGGGCTGCTTATTAACGGGTAATTTAGCCGAGATTATCGTTACCAGTGCTGCGGTGATGGTAGGACTGCCTATTCCGTTAGTTCCTATTCAAATATTACTGATGAATCTGTTAACGGATGCTTTACCCGCGATGGTTTTGGCTATAAACCCCGGAAATAAAACCAAACAGACGAAGAGGATGGATATCGTTGATAAGGAACTGTATCAAAAAGTGATCACCAAAGGGGTGCTCTTGGGAATAGGGTCACTTGGCTTATTTGCTGCCAGTCTTGCAGCCGGTGCATCCATTCCGGTTGCGCAAAGTGTTGCATTTGCAACGTTAATATCCGGTCAATTGTTCCAAACCTTCTCATGGCGTCAAGAGGGCTCGAACGAAACGGTTCGTGACTGGACGAAGGATCGCTTTTTGCTTGGTGCATTAGGCATCTCCTGGATGGCATTGCTTGCAGTCTTGTATATTCCGCCTTTGGCTGGTTTCTTCCATACCGCCCCCCTCTCGATCCAGCATTGGATTCCAATCATTGGGGTGGCCGGGTCTATCTCGATTTTGTCCAAACCGATTCTATCCCTCATTACAAGAAAACAAGACAACCATACAATCCAGCCCATCGACGGCTATGCCCCTTTGGCAGTTTAAAAGCCGCAGCATCGTAAGTTAACATTGTCAAAAATCAACTCGAGAAGGTGAGAACATGATTCAAAAGAACCTCGACAAAATCATAATCGGTACCGCGCTTACCGTAGCGGCCTCCGCTCTACTTCCCATAGCCAAGGAAACCTTTCGGCCTATTGTCGCTAACGGTATGCAGGGCGGTTCCAGCTTGTTCCAGCGTGCCAGGTCCATTGTTCAGATGGCCCGGGAAGAAGTGGAAGATATTGTAGCGGAAGCTCAGTTTGAAAGGATGAAGCAGCAGCTTGATAAAGAAATTGCATCCCTCCAAGTTGAAGGGCAATGACCATGATAAGTAAGGAGTACGCCGTAATGACGGACCCCAATATAGATTTTCATTTACAAGAAGCTTTATCTCATCTGGAAGCCGCATTAAACCAAAGCGTTAAAACTGTAATTGAGAACGACGCTGCCAAAAAAGAGGTCGGTTTAAAATGGGAAAAGTTTCTTGGAGATTTTATGTATCAAGTTCGAGAAAAGGGGAAGAAATCGAGAATAAATATTTTGGGCTGGATTACCTTTCCTCGTATTCGCTAATTGTTAAGCCCTTCAGTCTAAGACTGAAGGGCTGTCTGTAAATGTTTCAACGAGCATGAGATCGATGAATTCTTAATTTTTGTATCTTACAACGGTGCCCGAAATAATGTCATATACAGTTTGTTTATTTTTGCTCCATAAAGGACTTATCAAGTAAATGAGTACCAGACCGTAAACCGTCGCTAATAATGAATAAATTAATGATTCGGGGTACTCAGCAGGAATGACCATGTGCCAAATGGTGAAATGGGCTAGTTCCCAAGGAAGGAATTTAAGGGCAGAGCGAAATAGTGAGGTTCGGAGTCCGATTGATTGACCGTGAACTCCAGTCACCACAACCCTCATTTTTCGTTTCCCCCATGTAGCATGAGACTTCGATCCCTCACATACGGCAAAATAAAGATATACAGGTAGAGTAATGAATAGAAACCCAGTGGTCTCGGCCAACAATGGATTTGTCGTAAACAGTGGAATCAACAAAGGTCGTATAAGAAATGATACGCCGATCAGCAGGATGATGTAGCCCGAAATGATAACATAATCCCATAAAAAGGCGATTATTCGGGTGCCTAATGATACGCTTTTTAACTTTTCACGCCTATGCATAACTCTACCCCTCCTGACCAATTCAAAGAATATACTAATATTTGGTTATTCAGAGCTTTATTTAACTATCCTGCCCATTTGTAGAACAGGCTGCCGATGATGCCAGCAGCCTGTTGTCATGATTTCTCGGAACCACTCTTACCTCCACACCCTGCTCGGTCACAAGGACTACTGTCCCACCATTTGATTGCTACGTTCGCTTGCGCAAGTCCGCGACCGAGCTGCGCTCCAGCAGCTTCGGCTGCAGGACGATGTCCGTCCCCGGCTGGACGACACCATCCAGCTTGTCCAACAGCATGCCGCAGGCGAGCCGCCCCATCTCATACGTAGGCTGGAACACCGTCGTGAGCGGGGGCGTGACCATCTGCCCGAAGTCGATGCCGTCGAAGCCCATCACAGAAATGTCATCCGGCACCCGAACCCCCCGGTCTGTGAGCTCATGTATGACACCGAAGGCGGTTAAGTCGTTGCAGGCGAAGATCGCCGTCGGCCGCTCAGCCGACTCCAGCACCTGGCGTGTCAACGCCTTGCCGTTCTCAAATTCGTATGTGCCCGAGTAGCTGGCCTCCTTACCGGCCTCGAAGACGCATGGCGTAAGGCCCGCGTTCCGCATCGCTTCCAGATAGCCATCGTGAATGCTGTTGCGGCTTGGTCGGTCAAGCGGTGCGGTCACATACGCAATCCGCATATGCCCGCGATCGAGCAGATGCCGGGTAGCCATGCTCCCGCCCTTCCGATAGTCGAAGTCGACTTGCCCCAAGTCGGCGCCTTCCATCCTCTGGTCGATCGCCACCACATTCATGCCTCGCTCAATGAACGGATTCAATTGCTTCTTGTCTCCGGAAATCGACGAAATCACAAGCCCGCGCACCTGCTTCTCGAATACAGCTTGAATGTACTTTTGCTCCAACACGGGGTCCTGGAATGAATTGCATAGCAATACCTGGTAGTCGTTCTTCCGGGCGATTTCCTCCACACCCAAGATGATCGACGAATAGAACTGGTTCGTGATCGTCGGAACGATGACCCCAATCGTCCGATTCGTCCGCGTCTTCAACTGCTTGCCCAGCAAATTCGGAATGTAGTTCGCTTCCTTAGCAATACGTGTTATTTTGTCCCGCAAGACCGTACTTACCGGGTAGCTGCTGTTGCTGAGCACCCGCGATACGGTCGCGGAGGATACATTCGCCATTCTGGCGATGTCGTGAATCGTTATTGGTTTGTCCATATGTCGCCTCGCCCACTTAATCATTCGGAAATCGATTTCTAATTCCCTCTATTATACAGACCCTTCATCTCTTCGTCGAGGCTGCCCGTTCCAGGCTTGGGAGCGGTTCGAATCCCGGACCTTCCCCAAGGGCCAACGAAGAAAGCGGGGTCGCACACGCAGTTGATCAGATCTTGCTAGACGTTAGCTAGCTCACGTCTAGCTTCATTCCGATGCCTCGCCCTCAACCGGAATCGAGATCCGCACCTGGAACTGGCCGGGTTCGTTCACCACAGTAATACCGCTCTCCGAACCATATCTCAACAGCAGCCTGCGGTGGACGTTGACCAAGCCGGTCGTCTCCACATCGAGGCTGTTCGTTCTCAACATACGCAGCAGCTCTTGATACTGCAGTTCCGGCATGTTCTCCCCATTGTCCTCGACGACGATCTGCAGATGGCCCCCCACTCGCTCGAACCGCACCTCCAACCTTCCATTCGCAATTGTATTGCGCAGCCCATGCTGGTAGGCATTCTCCAGCAGAGGTTGAATGATCAGCTTGGGTACCCGAATAGCCCTGCAAGCCTCTGGGACAGGATCGAACTTCACAACAATCCGGCTCTCGAAGCGGAAGGTCTGAATATCCACATAGTTCCTCGCGAAATTCACTTCATCTTGCAGCGGAACTTCATCTTGCTGTGTTCGGGTGATGAAATGAAAATAGTTGCCCAGGTGCTGGGAGAACATCGCAATATTCTCGTTCTCTTCGTTCTTGGCCATCCGATACAGGTTGAAGAAGCTGTTGTACAGAAAGTGAGGATTGATCTGCGACTGAAGCTGTCGGAGCTCGGACAGATTAGCCCGGAACTTCTGCTCGTACACTTCATGGATCAATTCGTTCATCTTCGCGACCATCGAGTTGAATTGAATGTACAGATACCCGAATTCATCTCTTCGCTTGTGTGCGAGAACCGTTCCCAGATTGCCATGCTCCACCCGTTGGAACGCCCGCATTAAGCGACGCATCGGTTGGTGAATTTGCAGGAAGATCCAGTAGGCGAACAAGGCTATAACGAAGATCGACAACCCGGATAGCATCCAATACCACATCCGATATTGGGTCAGCGAGCCGATAATTTCCGATTCCGGCATATACGAGAGCAGCATCACGCCGTGGGAGACGGAACGCTCCGCTACGACCCATATTTTCTCACCGTCCAGCTGAGCTTCTTGGACGAAGGTAGTGCCCTCCTTTGGAAACGTATCCAGAATCGGCTTCAGCTCAGACAAAGCGATATTGCCGCCTCTATTCTCACTCGTTACCGCCCATGCCCCATCCGCACTCATGATCATCGAACCCCCGCTACCGCCGATGGCGAACCGGTTGAGCACTTGCCTCACTTGCTCCTGGTTAATCTCCACCCCGATGACGAATTGCGGCTCCTGCCCGTTAATAAGTGCCAGATTGGAGTACGGGAAGCTGATGAACAACCGATTACGCCAATATACGAATGGGTTATCGTAGCGGTTCTGGATTGTCTTCAGCGCGTTGTACTCTTCTGTTGGGAGCACACTATACTGAGTCGTGCCGCTAATAGTCCGCTGTGTGGTTGGCAAATAAGCCGTTGCACTCAGGATGTAAGGGCTCGTATTGTTCATCCGTCCGAGCTGTTCATGAATCGAGATGATCGCTTCCCGGCGTTCAATATCGCTGATGATCGGATCGGCCAGACTAAGCGTGCGCAAATCCCGGTCGTTCACATATTCCTCCTGCATGCTGATGATGCGAGAGAATTCGTTATCTAATAAATGAATATAGAAGGACACCCGCGAGTGAATGGAATCCTCGATTTCATTGCGCACGTTGCGCTCGCCGTACTCGTTCATTTTCAAACTCAGGACGTACATTGGGGTTATTACGATCAGAAACGACAACAGCAATCGCGGATATATGCTCCCTAGCCTCGTTAACAGTCTGGCCCACCATCGCATGCTCAATTCCTCCTATAGAACGTACAAGAAAGCTTCGACACAACAGGAAAATGTCCTGCCTAGTTGACCTAGAGCAGGACAAGGTACATTGCCCCAGACGATGGGACCTACCACAAGCTATTCCTTCACACTGCCAAGCACGATGCCTTTCATGAAGAAGCGTTGCAGGAACGGATACACCAGCAGAATCGGAAGCGCGCCCAGGAAGATCTGCGCTGCTCTAGTCGTACGCTCCGAGATGCTGTTCATCTGATTGAGGATGTCCTCCGAGCCAAGCGCCGTAAAGTCCAATTCAATCACAATCGTGCGCAAATACGTTTGCAATGGGAAATGCGCAGGTGAATTCATGTAGATCATCCCGTCAAACCAAGCGTTCCAATGGCCGACGGTGCTGAACAGTGTGATCGTAGCAAGGGCAGGCAGCGACAGAGGCAAGTAGACGCGAGTCAAAATCGCCCAATGTCCCGCTCCGTCGATAAAGGCTGCTTCTTCCAATTCCTTGGGCAAGTTGCGGAAGAAATTAAGCAGCAGCAGCACATTGAATACCGGCACAGCATGAGGCAGCACAAGCGCCCAGATCGAATCCAGCAAGCCGGTGTAGCGAACCGAGAGATAATTCGGAATGAGTCCCCCGTTGAACAGAATGGTGAACACGAGAAACCACGCATACAGAGTACGCTGCGGGAATACTTTGCTGTCCTTGGACAGCGGGTAAGCAAGCAGAATAACCATGATCATATTGAATGGCACGCCAAGCAGCACCCGCTTCACCGTCACGAACACCGATTGGAGAAAGTCAGGTTTGCCCAGCACGAATCGGTAAGCATCCGTTGTGAAGTCAACTGGCCACAGCAGCACTTCGCCCACCGACAAGCTGTTGCTGAACGAGATCGCCAACACATGCAGCAGCGGGAATATGCACAATAAGGAAATGCCAATTAGAAACGTGTGGTTCATAATATCGAAGAAACGTCCATACCACGAGCGGTCTTGTACCAAGTGGATCTCCCCTCGGAAAGGTTAGTAGTGAATCAGAAGATTCTATAATTAGCCAAGCGGTAGGCTAGATAATACGACACGGAGATAAGGACGAACGAAACGCCTGACTTGAACAAGCCTACTGCGGTAGCGAGCGAATACTGGGCTTGCCCCAGACCCAATCGGTAAACGAACGTATCTATAATATCGCCAGTCTCGTATACAGGCGGACTATACAAATTAAACACTTGATCGAAGCCGGCATTCAGAATTTGTCCCAGACTTAATGTCGTCAACAAGATGATGATCGGCGCCATACCGGGCAATGAAATGTGCAAGGCCTGCCTCCACCGATTCGCTCCATCCACGACCGCAGCCTCATAGAGGCTCGGATTAATGCCGGTAAGCGCTGCCAGATACACGATGGTCGAGAAGCCGAAGTCTTTCCACAAATCGGTTGTGACCAGGACATAAGGAAAGTGCTTGGCATCCCCTAGGAAAAAGATCGGTTCGATGCCGAACCATTGCAGAAAGTGATTCACGATCCCCTTGGAAGGAGACAACACATCGATCAGAATCCCCCCCAGAATGATCCAGGAAAGGAAATGCGGCAAATAAATAAGCGTCTGAATGCTCCGCTTAATCGCCGTAATCCGAATTTCATTGAGCAACAAAGCAATCACGATCGGGACAGTCAGTCCAGCAATGACTTTCAATGTAGCAATGTATAGCGTGTTCCAGATGACCCGGTATATGTTCGGCAGGTGCATCATGTATTCAAAGTTATCCCACCCGACCCACGGGGAGCGGAAAATGCCGAATGCGGGTTTGAAATTCTGAAAAGCGATCACGAGCCCGAACATCGGTGCATAATGGTAGATGAGCACCAGGATGATCCCTGGAATCATCATCATATGCAGCGGCCACCGGGAATAGCGAGTATGCTTCTTCCGGGTGCTTGAGCCGGGAGTCGGTTTGGCGATTATCGTCTTCATAGGTAAGGTTCCTCGCAGCCGAATGGATTCGTTCGTTCGGGCAGACACAAGATCGGAGGGAATGGTTAAGTTCCCTCCGGATCGCTGCCAGTCGTGCTATTGTGTAGATCCTTCACTTTGTGGGGTTGTAGTTACTTCTTCTGCTTGGCGTTCCAATCGTTGACTTGCTTGGTCATTTCCTCGCCGCCGAGCTGGTTCCACTTCGTCACCATGGCGTCGAACGTATCGACGGAATCACCCAGAATGATCTTCATATACGTCTCGTTCAGCAGATCCGACAATGTGTTCTGGCGCTGTACCATCAGATCGGTAGGAACGCTGAAATATTGGTCGGGGTACATCCCGTTCTCCTTGACGATCTTCTCCAGCAGGCCGAGTGTACCCTCGGGACCGAACACTTTCCATGTTCCCCATTGGGAAGCGTCGCCGCCTTGATACTGCTTGATTTGATCGTAGTACCCTTTTTGCTCCGGATTGAGCTTGGTGGTGTCATTGGATTTCAAAGCCGCGTTGACCGCCAGGTAAGCGTCCAGATTCTTTCTCGCTCCCCAAGCTTGAACGTCCATGTACTTGAACGTATGGAATTCCAGCTTCGGACCGTCGTACATATACTTGAATTCCGATTTCTCACCGAACAGCTTCTGCACGAATGCATCCATAGTCTTCACAAGAGCATCCGGGTGCTTGCTCTTCTTGCTCGCTACCCAGAACGTACCAATTCCGGAGCTGATCTGACTTCTGACCGGCTCATTGTCGGCCGATGCCAGCGGGTACATCTCCCACTTCGCCTTCGGATCTTTGGCCACGGACTTGCTGAAGTAGTTAATCGGATTGGCCATCGTGCCAAATAACATACCGATCTTGCCTGCCACCATATCGTCTGTCAGCTGTGTCGTCGTTTTCACAGAAAATTCTTTGTCGATTTCACCTGCTTTGTACATTTCCTGCAGCTTGCTGAGCGCCTTCTTCGCTTCCGGCTGAACGGCGCCATATACCAGCTTGCCCTTGTTGCGTGGGTCTTCAATCCACATCTTTCCGTAGGCATGGTAGCTATTCAAGAAGTAGTTCAACCCGCCGAAGCCACTGAATATGCTGTTCGTCACGCCTAATCCAACCGTATCGGCCTTCCCGTTCTTGTCTGGGTCGTTGTTCTTGAACGCTTTGGAAATAGCGACGACATCATCCATCGTTTTCGGTGGAGCGAGGCCCAGATTATCGAGCCAATCCTTGCGAAGGTAGATCATGCCAGCCTGGTCCATCGTAGCGGTCACGTAAGGCAACGCCATCATCTTGCCGTCGACCGTAGCTGCTTTAATATTGATGCCGCCGTCTTCGTTCAGTTTGCTCTTGAGCAGCGGAGAGGCGAACTTGTTATACACTTCCGTCAAGTCCGCGAGCGAGCCGGCATCGGCCAGTTGCTTAAACTGCGTAGCATTGACCTTGAAGAAGTCCGGCAAGTCGCCGGAAGCGATCGTAACGTTAAGCTTATCCGTATAGCCCGCGGAATCGGTCACCCAAGTATTCTTGAGATTGAACCCGTACGTATCGGCCAAATACTTCGTCCAGATGTTGTTGTCCATCGTGTCGCCCTGAGCGAAGTTCGTTACATCGGCTTGCGCTCTTACGGTTGTAACTGTAACAGGCGGATCGTATTTAGTAGGTGTACCGGGACTTGCTGCGGGTGCGGTTGGTTTGTTTGAAGTGGCTGGAGTTGTTTCCTCGGTTTTGCTTGAGCAAGCCGCCAAGAACGTCATGGCTGCCATGAGCACAGCCATCGATGCTGCTGTTGCCTTTTTCCTTTTCACTTGTATACCCCCCATATGGTTTCGAATGCGTCTTCGTGTTCTTCCCTCCCAAAGTATAGTAAATAGAGCAGACGACTAACTAGGGTAATATTTTGACATCGTTTGTAATTCGTCAACTTCTTCCGGGAAAGCTGTTACAGCGGCATGGGGGACGTTTATAATGAACCCATAGGATTTGAAAGTGGAGGAATTCATCATGTACAACTTACTGATTGTCGACGACGAGCCGAGAATCGCCAACGGGCTCTACGAGCAGTTCCTCGACTGGAAGCAGGAAGAGCTTGGTGTTTTCCGGGCTTATTCGGCTGTGGAAGCACTGCGAATTTTAAGCACGACGAAGATGGATATCGTCTTGACGGATATCCATATGCCGGGTATGAGCGGTATTGATCTGCAGAAGAACATCACGGAGCTGTGGCCGCGCTGCAAAGTGATTTTTCTGACCGGCTATAGCGATTTCGAATACGTACAGTCTGCCATGCGTGATGGAGGGTTGGATTACATCCTCAAGGTGGAGGGCGATGAGCCGATTATGGCCGCAGTAAGCAAGGCGATTACGCTGCTCAAGGATGAGCTCGTATCCGAGCAGATGCTGCACCGAGCGGAACAACAGCTGCAAGCGGCCCGGCCGATGATTCAGCGAGAATATTTGACCAATCTGCTGCAGGGAGAACTGTCGAACAAGTCCATCGACCAGGATCGCTTCGATGAACTGCAAATTCCGCTCTCCGCCGAGGACGGCGTCCTGCTCGCGATCGGCCGGGTGGATCGTTGGCCGGAGCACGTCCGTCCGACGGACCGTTCTCTGATGATGTATGCGATCCAGAACGTCGCCAGCGAATACCTGAGCACCCTTAAGGCCCTGTCGTTCTCGATCAAGCCTTCCCACTTGGTATGGCTCATTCAACCCGCTCTCAAGTCGAGCCAAGGAAGTGTTGCCCTAACGGAGGAGGAGTGGGACAAGGCACAAGCCTTCCTGCGTGGCACGATGGCCGATATACAGGAGACGTGCAAGACGATGCTCCGACTTCCCATCTCACTTGCGATCAGCGGAACCCCCTGCGCTTGGGCGTCCACAGCGGCCCAGGTGTTACGGCTGGAGCAATTGTTCCAGCAAGGGCTAGGCCACGGACAGGAGATGCTGCTCTCCGACTCGAACCCGCAGCAGCAGGAGCCCTCTTCTTCCATGCTCCATGGCTTATCGAAGCAGGATATCGCCCTCCGACTCAGAGCGGTCAAACAGCTGGAGGCGTGTCTGCTGAGCGGTCAGAAAGAGGAATTCTACGAGCAGTACAAGGAAATCGTCGAGACCGCTCGACTGCTGCAGGCCTCCCCTGTTCATTATCCATTCGTCGTGGAAATTCAATATGCGATGACTTCCATGTTCTTGTCCTACGTCAACCAGCGTGGCTTCCTTGACGCCGTATCGACGGTTATGGATACCGGGCCGCTGCTGCGGGGAGGCTCCTTCGGCACATGGAGCGAAGCAGAAGCTTACTACTCCTCACTGTCCGAAATTCTATTCACCCAGCGAACCGATGAGCAGATGGACCGCACGCAAAAAATATTAACATCCGTCAATCAATTCATTGAGCTTCATCTGGCCGAAGACTTGTCGCTTGAGAGGTTGGCTGATCACGTGTACCTGCACCCGACGTACTTGTCTCGCTTGTACAAGCAAATCGCCGGGGTACGCCTCTCCGACTACATCAAAGACATCCGGCTGTCCCAAGCGAAGAAGCTGCTCGCCAACCCTCGGTTGAAAATTCATGAAGTCGCGTTGCAGGTTGGATTCGAATCGGCGCACTATTTCACCAAGGTGTTCAAGAAAGAGATGTATCTCACCCCGCAGGAATATCGAGACCGATGCTGATTGTACAGGTAGCAACAGATGTTATTATAATACTACCACGAGCTCGATGAGCCGGTGATTCTAACACGTAACGGGGAAGCGGATTTGGTTGTGATGAGTCATGAAGCATATCGTCGCATGGAAGCCCGCATCAAATTGCAATCGAAGCTGCTGATTGCGGAAAAAGCAGGTTGCAGAGGGAGCGCAATTAGTCGATCATGATCAAGTTATGGTAAGTCTGCGGAGGGATCATACCGTTATCCTCCATCGTATTTTGCATGGGCGGCGGGATTATCTTCGCGAGTTGTTCGGAGCGCTGGATTAATAAGAGGCTCCAAACAAGTTGATATTTTACAACATACCACAATAGATTCTCCTTGTTGGCCCCAAAATCTCTCCTCTATACTTAGGAAGATTAGGGGCTTTTCTCGTTGCAGAGGAGAAGTATGACCAATAAGGTAGTCCGAACACGGATCAAGGCTAACACATACAAGGAGAGACATACCTACTATGAATAAGCAGCAGGATAACCTTCAATGGGATGCGAAGTGGATTTGGGGAGGAGATGTAGCGAGCCCCCGGAATGAATGGTGGTGTTTCCGCAAAACGTTCGAGGTTCCGCTCGATGGTTGGAACAAAGGAAATGTGTCGATTACCGCAGATTCCCGTTACGCACTATACGTGAACGGTGTACAGGTTGGCCGGGGGCCGGTTCGCTCTTGGCCATTCGAGCAATCGTACGATACGTACGACATCGCCCATCTATTGCGGCCAGGTCAGGCGAATACACTGGCTGTCCTCGTGCAGCACTTCGGCTTGTCCACCTTCTACTACGTTCGTGGAAGAGGTGGTCTGTTGGTGCAATTGGACTTGACTGCGGACGGAGGGAACGTGGCAGTTGGAGCTGAAGGCGTGGATAAGACCGATACGGACGTTGCCTTGCGGATCGTCACAGACCGTACATGGAAGACGACACGACACTTGGGGCAAGATTCGCGCGCATCTAGGATGTCGTGCCAGCACGCATTCACGGAGCGGATCGCGGCAGCGGCGTGGGACGAGCACTGGATCGATCCGGTGTTTGCCGATTCGGAGTGGGATGATGCCCACGTGGTCGGAGAAGTCGGCTGCGCACCGTGGACGACGCTCAAGCCGCGCGACATTCCGCCGCTGACGGAAGGCGCACTGTATCCGGTTCGCATCGAGTCGTTGAACCGGGTCGTGCCGCTCGTGTGGACGTCCAACCTCGACCTGCGCTGCCAGATGGTGCCCGGCTGCGAGGACGACGCGAACGAATATGTATACGCCGGTTACGCGGCGACCGTCATTCGCGCAGCCGAAGCGGCCCAAATCGTCATCGGCTTCCCATACACGCCGCCTCACTTCAGCGCTTTGATCGTTAACGGCGTGAGGGTGGCGAAGAAGGACATTCCCGGCCACAAGTCGGAGCGCTATCTGGAAACCCGCCTGCAAGCGGGTGACAATCTAATCCTGATCGAGCTGGTCGGCAAAGATCACGGCCGCGGGTTATTCATGGGCATTGATTGTGACGCTCCATTCGAGTTGGCGGCTCCTGTTCTGTCAGGGGTTGCGGGGGTAACTTCCGCCCCTTCGCCGTTCGTGACAATCGGACCGTTCGAGTGCTACGAGTACATCGATCACCAGTTCGGTGAAGAAGCACGGGTCAAGCACCAGACGGTTATGGCTTGCGGCGAGATAGACAGCTCGATGCAGCTGTTGGACCTTGGTCCGGAAGCTTTACGGATCGTTGAAGCATTCCGTCAAGCTAGAGCCGCCACTCGCGTAGAGCAGTTGGAGCCCTTGTGCTCGTGGATTCGCCCCATGCCCGCGGCGTTCATCAGCCAGGAATCGATTCTGACACTGGCGGCCTGGAAGAAGCATTCCGAGCCCCTGCCTGTGCCGAATGCTCTGCAGCCGGTCGTTGCCGCTCACGCTATTCCTGGCATCGTGCCAGTGTTCGCTCAGGCAGACACGGAGATGATTCTCGACTTCGGCACACAGGCCGTCGGCTACATCACATTCAAGTTGGAAGCCGAAGCAGGTGTCATCGTCGACTTCTACGGATTCGAGCATATGCGCGATGGTTGGGTGCAGCATATGAACTATCTCGACAACTCGCTTCGTTACATATGCCGGCAAGGTCGACAGCAGTTCACTTCTTATGTGCGCCGGGGATTCCGGTACTTGATGGTGACTGTTCGGGGGGCAACTAAGCCGATGAAGATTTACAACATCCATCTGCTGCAGAGCCACTACCCCGTGGCCGAGATCGGTCAGTTCCATAGCTCCGATCCGTTGCTGAACGACATTTGGCGGATTAGCCAGACGACAACTCGGTTGTGCATGGAAGATACGTTCGTTGATTGCCCGGCCTATGAGCAGACGTTCTGGGTCGGTGACGCTCGCAATGAAGCGCTGGTCGCCTATTATTTGTTCGGCAGCGAGGAGATGGTGAAGCGCTCGCTTGAACTTGTGCCAGGCTCCCGCGGGCAAACCCCGCTATATGCCGACCAGGTGCCTAGCGGCTGGAACAGCGTGATCCCGAACTGGACGTTCTTCTGGGTGATTGCCTGCCGGGAATACTATACCCGGACCGGGGACCGGGCGTTCGCCGAAGCGGTGTGGCCGCATACAGCATACACACTCGACCGCTACCTGGAGCTGATCGACGAGCGCGGCTTGCTCTACATGAACGGATGGAACCTGCTCGACTGGGCGCCGATCGATCAACCGCGGGAGGGCGTCGTCGCCCACCAGAACATGTTCCTCGTGCGGGCGCTGCGAAGTGCAGCCGAGCTCGCTGAGCTGGCGGGCGCTGCTCGAGAAGCAGCGGCCTATCGGGCCGAAGCGGACGCACTCACCCAAGCCGTGAACGACTACCTCTGGTTTGAAGAACAACAGGCTTACTTGGACTGCATCCATGCTGACGGCCGCTTGTCCACCATTACGAGCATGCAGACACAAGTCGTCGCTTACTTGTGCGATATAGCGTCGGGCAGCCGCCGAACTCAGCTGGAGAGCTACCTGCTTCAGGCTCCAACGCACTTCGTGCCGATCGGCAGTCCATTCATGTCGTTCTTCTATTATGAAGCGTTGACCAAGATGGGAGCATACCGGCAAATGCTGGACGATATGCGCGAGCAATACGGGCAGATGATCGACTATGGTGCGACGACTTGCTGGGAGATGTACCCGAAACGAGCAGCAGACGGCAGCGTCATCGAGCAGGAGCTAACGCGCAGCCACTGCCACGCCTGGTCGGCGGCACCCGCCTACTTCCTCGGCACCTCAGTGCTCGGCGTGAAGGAGGCCGCCCCTGGCTGGAGCGCGGTCACCGTGCAACCAGAGCTCTGTGGGCTCTCGTGGGCACGGGGCAGTGTGCCTTTGCCGGAGCGCGGGCGCGTCGATGTGTCTTGGCAGCTCGACGCTAGCGGGCAACTGCACCTGGACGTGCAGTTGCCGGGCGATGTGCAGGCGGATGTGCGCTTGCCCGACGGCGTCGAAGGTACGATTCAGGTGCGGCGCATCGGCGGTCGGGGCTAGCTCTCGCGGCTGTAATTGAAGACGCCACTTATAATAAAAACCCGATTCGTCCATCCTAGAAACAAGGAGGTGAATCAGGTCATGGCCAAAGACGTGTTATGCGAAGTTAATTCCTGCAAGTACTGGGCAGCTGGCAACAACTGCAGCGCCTCTTCCATTTATGTAGTCAGCCACCGCGGCAAACAGGCTCATAATTCGGAAGAAACCGACTGCAAAACATTCGAACCGAAGATTTAACGAATTCTGGAAGAGCGGCTGCCCTACAGTCGCTCTTTTCTCTTTCTCGTTCTCTTATGCCTTATTGTACCCATCAATGAGAATCTTTATCACTATTCTCGTTCAAATTGTTTGAAACAAACTGCAACATAACCTCCTCTGCCTGCGTCTTAACATTGGAAAAGATTACACAGGTAAATATAGGAGGATTGTTATATGCCATTCGCTAAGAAAACGGCCATCTTCGCTCTATCCACCACCCTTCTGTTATCCGCCGTTCCATCCGCACTGGCGGCAGACGCCCCTTCCGCTGCTAGCAGTATGAACTCTACCATGCCTGCTGTCACTCCAGGCGCAGGCAAGTCGGATGATGCCACAGACACAGCAGCAGCCGTGGAAGCCAAGATTAGCAAAGAGAAAGCAATCGAGCTGGCCAAGACCGCTGTGCCGCTTCCAGAAGGCTATACCCTGCAAGGCGTTAACTTCAACAGTATTTCGTACCAGAACGGTAAGGGCGCATGGAACATCCAGTTCGAGAAGCGTGATCAGAACCGTTCCCTCGGCAACATCAACGCCACGATTGATGCCGACAGCGGCAAGCTATTGAATTACTACAGCTATGAGTACGATGCAGACCGCACGGTTACTTACCCGCCTAAGGTTGATTTGAAGAGCGCCAAGGATATCGCACAAGCCCTTTTACACAAGATGAATCCGGGCGAAGAAGCGAATGTACTCTATAACGATGATTTCGAAAAACAGTATAAGCCGCCACTCAATGGAGGGGTCCGCTATCAGATCCGTTTCGACCGTTCTGTAAATGGTATTCCATTCCCGCAAAACTACATCTCCTTCACGATCGATGGAGAAGGACGGTTCCTCGAGTACGATTATCGCATGAATTCGGACGTTACGTTCGAGGATGCCAAGGGTGTCATCACACCGGAAGAAGCGCTTAAGCAGTACCGAGACGCGAGCAATCCTTCACTTCTGTATCTACTTACACACCCGAACCGGAATGAGAGCACATCCAAACCCGTGTTGAGTTATACTCTGCCATTCGGTATGCTGGATGCGAAGACCGGTAAGATGTTGGATCAAGCTGGCAAACCCGCTCCCGCTCAGCCTAACTCCACACCGTTAACAGACAAACCGCTCGCAAGTAAACCGCAGGACAATCAGAACCTGAACAAGGATCAAGCTGTGGCAAAAGTAACAGCCGTCATCACGCTCCCTGCCGGGGCAACACTGCAAAACTCCTCTTACAACGAGAATGTAGACACCAAGACCGGAAGCGGCGGATCTTCCTGGAATTTAACTTGGAAAGTACCAGCCGAGAAAGACAAGGAATCTACTTACGTCCGGGCTACGGTGAACAGCAAGACGGGCGAGATAATGAATTACTATCGCGATCAGCCGTATTATTACGATAAAGCGGCAGACTCTGCTTCCAGCACGGTAGCCATTGACACGCCAGAGAAAGCCAAAGAAGCCGCAGCCGCATTCATCAAAAAAGTGATTCCGCAATATACAAGCGAGCTAGCATTCGATACCCAATCGTTGCAGCCGATTCCGGTTGAAGAACTGAAGCGCATGCGAACTTACGGCGTCATGTTCAAGCATCTGGTGAACGGGATTCCCACGGATTTCGAATCCTTGAGCGTCGGGGTGAACGTCTTCACCGGCGAAGTAGAGAACTTCTGGAACAACCTGTCCAACATTGCAATTCCGAATGACTTGGGCAAACAAATCGATGCAGAACGTGCGGAAGAGATCATCTTGTCCCAATATACGCTGAAGAAACAATACGCCCTTCCGAACGGACTGCCTGGTTACGACCCCTATGGCAAAATGATGCCAGTTCCACCTTCATCAGGGACCAGCGCAAAAAATGAGCCTGCAAAGGTCGTCTATGTGGCCGTACCTAACAACCCGTCGGAGTATGTATTCCTCGATGCCTTAACCGGCGAGTGGAGAAGCCGTGATACAGGGGCCATAACCAATCCTGACAAAGTCGTCGCGACCGATCTGGAGTCCCACTGGGCGCAGAGAGAACTGCAATTGATGATGGATTACAAAGCGATTGATGTCAAAGACGGGAAAGTGAATCCCGATCAAGCGATCAAACGCGGCGAGATGATCAAGATGCTCGTCACCGCTATGAACGGCGGCTATTACACAGCCAGCTACTCGGCTGATCGCAAAGCCTCGTTCGCCGACGTGGCGAACGGCTCGCAGTACTTCGCGTATGTGGAGTCTGCGGTGGATGCCAACCTAATCGAACGTAATTCGACCACATTCAACCCGGAAAGCAGCATGACACGCGATGAGATGGCGGAGTTGCTCGTAAGAGCGCTTGGCTACAGCAAGCTGGCTTCCACGCCGGGGCTGTTCAACTTGAATGTGAGCGATGCAGAATCCGTACAACACAAGGGCCATGTGGCCATCGTGCTCAGCCTCGGTATTCTGAGTACGTCGAACGGCAGCTTCCTGCCAGCGGCAGAAGTAACCCGTGCTACAGCAGCGACGGCATTCTATCGTTACCTGGAGAAGCGTTCCACACTTCAGGACACTCCGATCCGCAACTATTAAGTGGAACTGTGCATTAGCGAAACACCCCAACCTACTTTGTTCAGTGGGTTGGGGTGTTTTTTCTGATATCTGGTTCCTTATATTAATAAACGAGAACCACATTTGCCTTCACCTCCCTCATACTTCTCTCTTCATGTTTCCCTCAATATCAGCTTACAACCTCTTATTTATCAAGGCATTCAGCCAACTCCAAATATCTTTTGGTCTGTCCACACAAGAAACCAGTTGACAAAATATAAAGCGCTTTCTAAAATGAAATCAGAAACATTGAGAACCAGAAAGGAACCACAATGGAGGCGAACACAGAGAGGAGGAACACGTTTTTTACACAGCACAATATGATTCCCGTCACAAGAAGGGTTGCTGCTAGTCCGATCACAAGCGAGCACTAAACTAAGGTAGCGGAGGGTGATTACGATGAACAAGAAAAGAGGACTTCTGACTTTGACCGTACTGGTTTCTGTTCTGGTTTCAGCATGCAGCGGTCAAGCGAATAAGCCGGATTCCGAGCCGAAAGCTGAGGTCAAATCGAAAGAACCCTATACGATGCGAATTTTCGGGGGCGGCGTTACCCCGGCTGAGTTCGACGAACGGTTCAAGGAAGTGTTGAAGACGAAGTTCCCTCACATCACCGTTGAATACATACAGAATGCCAAAGGATCGACGATCACCGAACTAGTCGCCTCCGGCAACACACCCGATCTGATCCGCACCGATGTCCCCACCCTCCTCAGCGGCTACCTGGACCTGGACTTGGGCTTCGATTTGAAGGAGCTCATTAACAAGAACAAGTACGATTTGAAGCGATTTAACCCAGTGTTCCTCGACGAAATGGTCGATGCCGGACGGACGGGCGCCATTTATGGATTGCCGGTCCCGCCTTATTTTCCACAAGCGCTTTACTACAACAAGGACTTATTCGATAAATTCGGCGTTCCTTACCCGAAGGACGGGATGACGTGGGATCAAGTATACGAGCTCGCCCAGAAGTTGACGAGAGTCGACGGCGGCACTGTGTATCGCGGCTTCAGCTCCAATCCGGTCAACATGCTGCGTGACAACCCTTACTCCCTGCCGATCCTGGATCCGAATGCCGACCAGTTGGCCGATACCGAGAAATGGAAAGCGCTGTTCACCAACTTCAAACGTTTCTATGAAATTCCGAACAATACGATTGAGAAGACAGTCTCCCTGGAGAACGCCGCATTCAACAAAGGTACGATCGCCATGATGGCCAATCAGCACAGCGTGTACTTGACGATCCCGCCAGCCGTGAATTGGGATTTGGTCTCTTATCCCATCTTGGACGGGGCCCCTAAGTTGATGCCGCAGCGCGGGCCGGCCTACTGGTCCATCTCGAAGTCAAGCAAGCATAAGGAAGACGCCTTCGACATGATCATGGCGATGCTCTCGGATGAGGTGCAGATGGAAGACTCCAAGCGAGGCATCCCGACGACTCTCAACAAGCAGGACATCAAGAATGCCTTGGGCAAGGCGCACCAGATCTACAGTACGAAGAACATGAACGCCATCAATTATTATCAGCCTGTTCCTTACACCCCTAAGCGAAAGGTCGGGCTGCCGGATGTGGCGGGAACGACGCAGCAAAGCCTGCTCAGCCAATCTTTTATCGATGTCGTCTCAAGCAAGGTGGATATGAATACAGCCTTACGTCAGTTGGATGAGAAGCTGAAGGCCGAGATTGTGCAGCAGAAGAACAAATAGCAAGACGTATATAGAGGAGAGAGGGAGAGAAAACATGGGAGTAAAAATAGCTGTACTGCCAGAACCCAAAATACAAAATAGAATATTCAGCGACATCCATTGGAGACAATTGGAAGCCCTTGGGACCGTCATTCGTAACGTTCAGGATGGCATTCCACAACCAGAGACACTGAAGGCGGTCCTGGAGGGAGCCGACTTCGCTATCACATCGTGGGGATGTCCCCTGATGACGCAAGACATTCTGGATCAAGCGCCCCATCTGAAGGCCGTGATCCACGCAGCCGGAACGGTGAAAGGGGTAGTGACTCCGGAATTGTGGGAACGCGGTATTCGTGTCTCCAGCGGGAACGGGCAGTTGGGCATTGGCGTCGCCGAGACAGCACTAGGTTTGACGATCGCTTCGCTGAAGAACATGTGGGCGCTATCCCAAGCGACCAAGGCCGGAGGTTGGACCTCAGGCAAGGATAAGGTGCGGGAATTGTACCAGTTGACTGTCGGTGTCATAGGAGCAGGGAAAGCCGGCAGTCATTACATCAAGCTGCTGCGTAGCTTCCACTTGGATATTCTCATCTATGATCCGATCATGACACCTGAGCAAGCCACCAGCATAGGGGCGACCCAAGTAGAGCTGGACGTTCTGCTCCGAACTAGCGACGTGGTCTCCATCCATGCACCGTCACTGCCGGCAACATACAAGTTGATGAACCGGGAACGGCTAGCTCTGATGAAAGATGATGCGATTCTAATCAATACAGCACGGGGATCGATTGTGGATGAACAAGCGCTGGTCGAGGAACTGAGCAAAGGCCGGTTGTTCGCCTGCCTCGATGTAACCGACCCGGAGCCTCCGGCAGCGGATCATCCTTTTCGTAGCTTGCCCAATTGCATTCTGACCCCGCATATTGCCGGGGCTGTCAACAACGGCGTGATGCGCCTCGGACAATTCGCCATTGACGAAGTGAAGCGAATCCTTGCTGGAGAAGCGCTTGAAGGCGAAGTCAGAGCCGCACAAATGAGTACGTTGGCTTAACTTAGATCGATGTTCGGGAGGGATAATCCATGTTTCACGCCATACGAGCCAGGTTCCATCCACAGCTGCGAACAAAAGGGTTAAGCGTGCTGCTAGCGATCGCGGTAGCGGTCGGCGGGTTCTCCGTAGGACCACAAGCAGCACGAGCCGATAGTCAACAAGTCGGTGAAGTGTTCTATGATTTCGAGAGCTTCAACCTCGGTCCCCTTAACGGACAGAACGGTTGGACGAATGCCAGTCCGGAAGTGACCGTAACGAACCAGGTGTACGCCGACGGCGGCACCAAATCGATGATGATTGCCGATAATGACAAGACCAAGGCATTGGGAGCCCGAACAGCCTTCGCTCCGATCGTGCGCGGCAGCGTGGAATGGTGGGCCAAGCCCGAGACCGCGGATCGCCTCGTGATGCTGCTGGAGAGCACGGGACCTCAAGGAACGAAGCCTGTGGAATGGATCGGATTCCTGGCCAACCGGACGATCGAGTATTACGACGGCGCGACCCGATTGAATTCGACCGAGACCTATGAGCCCGGGCACTGGTATCGGTTCCGCGTCGACTTCGATGCAGCTGCCGGCAAGAAGACGATTACGGTGTTCGATGGGAACGACTTGCTTCTGCTCCGCACGGATACGGCATTCCGAGATTCATCTGCCACATCGGTCAATCTATTCCGTTTGGCCACCATCTCGACCGGTCTCGGCACGTTCTATGTGGACAATGTCCGTATCCGCAACTCTGCACTCGTCGCCCCCGGCAGTTTGCAGAGCTTGAGCGTATACCCATCCTCGATGAATGTCATCGTCGGACAGACGAAGCAGGTGAATGTGCTAGGCCACTATTCGAATGGGGATGTGAAAGTAATGGATGAAAATGACACCACGTTCACTTCCGCCGCTCCAAGCGTGGCAACTGCGGTGTACGGCCATGTCCACGGCCTCTCTCCTGGTTCAACCGTAATCAATGCCGTCTATGGAGGTGTTCAGGCTACCATGGAAGTGAATGTGCTCGACCCGAACGACATTCCTCCTTATAAGGATTTGACCTTGCGGCCGCTTACTCGATCAACAGACCTGCACGGACTGCGGATCATCGTGCCAGCTGGGGCGGAATGGGCCGCGCTGGGCCAGCAGATCGCCGCGGCTCTGCACACCCGTTGGAATATACAGGCCAGCGTCGCGCTCCCAGACCGCGACAAGTTCCAGTCCGGGTGGACGGGCAATACGCTATTGATCGGCTCGCTTGGCAATAACGAGCAACTGGCCCGCCTGTACGGCCAGCGGATGTCGTATGCCGATGCGGTCTATCCCGGCGACGGAGGCTATCAGCTGCATACAGCGATCGACCCGTTCGGGTTGGGCGGCAATACGATCGTCTTGGGCGCAAGCGACTTGGCTGGCGCGACGTTAGGCGTCGACAAGCTGCAGCAAGCGATCGGCTCTCAGTCCGAACCCGTGCTGCCTTGGCTTGCCGAGGTGCATGTATCTGCTCAAGCCGCCTCCTACTTGCAGTTCGACGGCAACCCAACGGAAGCTAACATCCAAGCCGTATTGGCTTCCGTCGACACATGGCTCTCGAAGCTGAAGCCAACCGTCGGCAGTGAAGAGGACGCAGACTCCCTCCTCTATGTCCTCAGCCGAATTAAGGTGTTCGGTGAGAACTACCAGCTGACTCGAAATGCTGGCTTTGGCGAAATATACCGCAAGCTGCTGCATGGCTACGCCAATTTCTTGAACCGCTATCCTGCTGAAGCCAAGGGACAGCTGAACGCCAGGGCGAACATGTGGACGGACGGCGACAAGGTGATCCAGAACTGGACCATGCTGGAGGCGGCGCCTCTGTTCACCCAGTTGGAGCGCAAGCAGATCACATCCGCCTTCTACTTGACCTACGAAGCAAATGCCCGGGACGGTTACTTGACTGGGGCCGCGGCAAGCGGGCCGCGCTGGAATCATCAGATCTTCCCGGCCTTGTCCCTGATCGCGGGAAGCCAATACTTCCACAACTATTATAGATTGCCTGAAGCCGCTGGATGGCGACAGCTTGGCGAGCGGATCTTCACGGGTAATACGTCGTACATCAGCCTCGACGAAGGCTCCGACTACTTGATGCACGTGCCGATGACGAATATCGACTATGCGATGGCAACGGGCAATCTGGATTTCATGATCCGTTCCTTGCGTCCGAGCGCTGACCTGAATGCTCTCATGATCGATAACTTGGGCACGATGGCCGGCGGCGGAGACACTTATCCATTCGGCTACAGCGGTCCCTACTCGTGGGGACATTCGCAGGTGATGAACGCCGCTTCCTGGTTGTATGGGGATCCTGTGTACCGCTTCCTGCTCGAACGATCAAGAACGGGACCGTTCCCTGATCAGCGAGCGCCAGACCTGGATTATCCCATCCATCGGTATATGGCGTTCCAGGCGGACGAAGCCGCAGAAATTCCCGAGGGCATATATCCGAAGGTGCAGGCTTTCCCTGTAGAGCAAGGCGTGTATGATGACTTGCGGGATGGCGAGCAGACGCCGCTTGATGTAGCCCTGGAGGATACATTCCACAAGATGACGTTCCGCGAAGGCTTCGGAGTGAACGATAGCTATCTGATCGTCGACGGATTCTCGGCAGGCACGCACGGCCATCAGGACGGCAATGCCATTCTGAACTACACGGCCGACGGCCGATTGTTCCTGACCGACCGCGATTATATCGAGAATACGCCAGAGCACCATTCCGGGCTAGTCGTGGTGAAGGACGGCGAGCAGAAGAAGAAGCCGCCTCTCGCTGAGCTGCAATGGGTCGTGGATGCAGGCGGCATCAGCTTGAGCCGCAGCACCGTACCGAATTACAACGGAACCGACTGGCAGCGGTCGATTATTAGTCCGAACGGGTCATTCTACGTCATCTATGATGATGTGACGTTCAATCAGCCCGGTGCCTATGTATTGAAAAATCAATGGCAGACCATGGGCGAGCCCAAAGTTCGTGATGACCGATTCGAAGCCGAGCAGATGGGCGTCACGATGTCCATCGACAGCATGGACGCTTCCGAATTGCGCACGTTGGACCGGTACGGTCATTTCCGCAAGTATTGGAAGTCGGAGAATCCATATCCATACGCCGATCAGGAGACGGTGCTAAGCGAAGTGCTAGAGGAACGAAGCTATGCGGCCGGTGAACAGACGGGATTCATCAACATGCTGTCCAGTCGTAAGGAGCAAGATCCCGCTATCCACACGAAACGACTGAACGAATCGACATTGGAAATCAGGCAAAAAAATGAGCAGTGGCTTGCGATTCAATCCGCACTGGACAGTGAAGAGTTGACTTCCAATGGTCAGTTCCACCTCATTGGCGAAGATCAGCTGCTCGCTGTGGAAACGACCGAAGTGCGTATCGGCTCCCAGATGTTGCAGTTCCCGCAGCCCGTCTTGTTCAAGATGAACACCTCCACCGGGGAGTGGGCGACCTATTCGCTGCGCAAAGACCTTGTGCAGTACGATGCCCAGGGCGAACCTATTCGCGAAGGCGCACTGCAATCCGGTACGGTGACATGGACGAAGAAAATGCAGCAGAAGCTGGAGAAAACAGTGAAGGATCGGGAACGTCCGAGTACGTGGTCCAAACCGCGGCCCGACCAACAGCAAGATACACAGGACTGGCAACGCGTGTACCGCTTCTCCGAGCAGGTTACGGATACGGCTTGGGGCGATCTGAATGGCGACGGCCAGGAGGACGTTGTGCTTGGTGGAATCGGTGGCAAGGTTCAAGCCGTGAACGATGCCGGGTCGGCCTTATGGAGCTTCACGGCTGCAGGACGCGTGAACGAGGTGACCGTTCAGTCGTTGAACGGGCAGCCTGTCGTCTTCGTCGCCACCGAGAACTGGTTCGTGCATGCCCTGAATGCGCAGGGCCAGGAGCTGTGGCGCTATGAGTTCCCTAGCGACGCCGAGCATCGAGAGCGTAAGGGCAATCTGCTCGGTATCACGAACGTCCGGGTAGCTTATGTGAACGGCGCGAATCAACCTCCTTGGGTTATGGTCGGCTCGCAGTTCCGGTATATCTATGGACTGGATGCTACCGGCCACCTGCAATATGAGGATTTGCTGTACTTCTACGGCATCGAAGATATGGCATTCGCTGACTTTGATGGCGACGGCAAGGACGAGGGTGTGTATGCACTGGAATATGCCTACTACGCTTATTGGAATGAGAAGGTGATCGTCCGCGGCGGAACTGGCGCCGGTCCAGGGTGGAAGGTCGTTGACGTGCTGACCGATAGCACGGGGAGCGGCACAGGCAACAGCTCGCCGGCCTTCGTGCTCGGGACGAAGCAGAATGAGCTTCGGTTCGTCGCCTACCGAGGCAAGCTGGATGAAATATGGAAGCGTAACGTCGGGGGCGAAGTGAATGATATCCGCCATGGCGACTACAACGGGGACGGCGTAACGGAGATCCTAACGGGGACGGACGGCTTCCAAATGTACGCGCTGAACCCGGATGGTACCGTCCGCTTCCGCCAGACGCTGGAGGATCGCGTTCTGCAGGTAGACGGCTGGAACCGTGACGGCCAGGCCCATTATTGGGCCGCTGCCGATCGTGGCTTGCTGGTCCAGCTCTCCGATCAGGGGATGATCGAGAAGACGGCCCGCTTCCAGCATGATATCGCCGCCCTTCAGGCAGGCGCAGCGCAAGCGAAGCCGTGGATTGTGTTGACGAACGGTGAAGTATTCCGTTACCGTCGATGAATGAAGTCGATGAATAAATCGATGAATAACTAGAAGCTAATCCGTTCAAAGCTTGATCCTTAGTTCGCCCTGTCGGAACCGTTATGATCGGACTTCAGACAGGGTGAACGGTCAAGCTTTTTGCTGTCTTGATACCACTGACAAACTCTTGTATGCTAGGGGCAGAACTTATCAAATGAATAATGGATGGATTACTATGGAAGATAAACCTAGTCGCAAACAGTTTCAATCCCGACTGGACAGCATGGTCGATGCCGTACGCAACGGAATCATGAGCGGAACGCTGCGCGAAGGGGATTATCTGCCTTCGGAGAAGGCTTACGCCAAGCAATACCGGCTCAGCAACCGCTCGGTACGCCAAGGCCTGGAAGGACTCGTCGAAGCCGGATTAATCGAGAAAATCCCACGGGTAGGCAACAAAGTCGCGGCCCGCTTCACCGGAAGCGACACGGTTGTCTTGAAATTCGCCTGCCATCGGTCCCTTCTGCAAGAAGCGGCCATGACGATGCTGGTCGCCGAGTTTCAGAAGCAGCATCCTGGCATTCGTGTCGAATTCGTCGCCACCAGTTCCGGCATTAACCGTCATTCCGTCATCAAATCCATGATTGACGGCGGTCAAGTCGATGTGTTCACGATGAACTACAACGGATTCGATGATATGAAGCATCACCATGGCTTCGGAGACTTGGAGACCCAGGAGCCCAACGCCCAGATCTATACAGCGCTGACGGAAGCGCTGTCCTATGAAGGGCAGTTGAAGGCGCAGCCATTCATCTTCACTCCGTTGATTCTGTGCTATAACAAAGAGCATTTCCGCGAGAAGGCCGTGTTGGAGCCGGACAGCGGGTGGCGCTGGGACGTCCTGTTCGAGCAAGCGTCGAAGCTGGCGGTGGAGAATGAACGGCTCGGCTTCTACTTCCACTTCCCGTCCAGCAACCGCTGGCCGATCTTCCTGCTGCAGAGCGGCATACGGTTCGATCGCGACGAGCAAGGCCACTTCTCTATAAGCGGCCATCAGTTGATGGACAGCCTGAAGGCGTGCCGCGAGCTGATCCATATGCAGAACCGCTTTCCCCTGTTCTTATCCGAGACGGATGCCGATGCCGAGGAGCTGTTCTTCAGTGGTAAAGTGTCGATGATTATGACAACTTACCTAAGTCTGAATCATCATGTCCGGCCTGAAGGATTCGAATACGATGTTGCGCCGCTGCCGTATCTGAATGACCCGAGAACTCTG
This sequence comes from Paenibacillus sp. P4_E11, assembly GCF_056401635.1. Taxonomy (NCBI): domain Bacteria; kingdom Bacillati; phylum Bacillota; class Bacilli; order Caryophanales; family Paenibacillaceae; genus Paenibacillus; species Paenibacillus sp. P4_E11. Next base: position 204,150 of record NZ_JBFUIX010000001.1, read on the forward strand.
CTCATGGCAGTTGGGCTGGCGATTAACGCGCATTCCCAAGCTAAGGAAGCCGCCAAGCTATTCATCGATTTCCTGGTCTCCTATCAAGCACAGCTTATCGTGCGCCAGAAGACATTAAGCATTCCGAGCTTGAAGCCGGCTGCTGAATGGAACGGCAAGGAGAGCATGTATCGGCCTTCGCGCTTCCACATGTACCGCGACATCATCCCGACGTTTCGAACGTTCGGCACGATGAACATGTCCATCAAGGAGCTGGACATGTTCTACCGAGAAGCGAAGCTGTACTGGTCTGGATTGGAGACGGAAGACGCCACCTCCCAGAGGCTGGAGCGCTTCTTGGAGCAGTTGGGTGCACCGGAGGGCAGCGTAGGATTGTAAGTTATAGACCGCCTCGCATGATGCGATAGGCAAGGGATGGGGCTAGACGGTGGATCGAGGCGAGCAGCTTGCTCTTGCCGATGAGGATGTGAGCCTTGTCCCGGGCGATGCCGTCCATCAGCTCCTGACAGAAGGCGTCTGGCGAGATCTATCTTGAATGGATTAGCTTGCACAGACCGTTGCCGAGGTTGCAACGGTGATGGTGCGGTATTCGTTGGAAAGATGGCTGGTGGTATCACCCTCTTGTGACGGACGGACGGCACAGTAAAAGTGGTACAGAATGCCGATATGATACACGACACTTGCCTTGTGAGCATGCGTGGCATCCAACGACCCTTGTGGACCGTACGGTATTATCGGTTCGTCATGCTTCTCCCAGGTAATCAAGTCGCGAGAAACAGCCAAGCCTTCCTGCGCATGAATGCCGTTATAGCCGAAGTAGAAGATCAACCACAGCTCCCCGTCCTTGTAAATCGCCGGATCCGATACGAATTTGCCGTCCCATCGACCGACGGATACTGGAATGACCGGATTATACGGCACCCGCTCCCAATGCAGCAGGTCTTCGGATATGGCGACTCCGGTCTGCTCAGACCATTTGCCGGAAGTAACATCCTTGGCGTTGTAGAACATATAGAACTTCCCCTCGTGTTCGACAAGGGAAGACTTGTACAAGCCGCCCCGCTCCCACTCCGCGCCATCCTTCCAGCTGAATATCGGCCGCTCAAGCTTATGCCACTCCAACAGCTGTTCATCTTCACACCAAGCTAGCCCTATCTCCGCCGCTCCTGCCTCATAGCCTGTAGAAGGGTAGGAATGGTACATCATCCAATAGCGGTTGTTATACTTGCGAAGTGTGGGCAAGTCGTACAACCCGTCGGTTTGTTTCAGAATCCAGGTGCCTGCGGCTCCGACATGATCCCAATGCGTGGTCTCCTCGCGTTTCAATATGACGTCCAGATGCTCCCAATCCAACAAATTGTCGCTTACCGCCAAAGCCGTTTGGTAGCCGATCCCGTCAAACCCGATATAGGTCATATAGAAACGGTCGTTGTGGCGGAATACGAATGGGACATCGACACCATGACTGTCGAATGCGCCCTCGATGCCAGAGCCTTCAAGAACAGCGCGGCCCAGCTTGAATGGGGTTGCAACCTTTTCAACAATGGAAGATTTCATCATTCTGCACTCTCCTCGAGCATTATTATGCAGTATCCGTTCTATACGGACCTGTTGTACAATCAGAATATCAAATTGATCTAGGGTTATGAATGACATACACCATTATGAATTTGACATTTTCCGATGTAGAAAGGGGAGAGTGTCCTGCAGCTCGATGAGACGAAGTATCTATGGATGAATAGCGCTTCATTGCCTGCCTTTATTCGTTGCAGTCAAACGGTGTTCGCCCCTGGCAAAACACATGTAAGGCGGGTATTTCCGGCATTTGTCGCGATGTTCATCATGGAGGGAACGGTCTATTTCACGGAGAACGGCCAGCCTTATGAGCTGAAGCAGGGCGAGTGGTTCATTCAGACACCGGGCCTCCTGCATTACGGACACGCCGCTTCAAGCGAACGGGCCGCTTATTATTGGATACACTTCATGCCGACTGGCCGATGGGACATTCGTAATGATCGCCTGGTCGCCCAAGGGGCGGGCGCATATCGCGTGCAAGATTCGGGCGACGGCATCCGTATACCTGAATATGAGTTCTCCGTCGCGATGCGGCACCGTTCGTTCCCTATTGATCTGTGGAAGCTGGAGCTAGAGGACTTGTCCTCGCCCATGGTTAACCGTAATCCGCTGATGGCTCAGAGCCGGCTGCTCAAGCTGCTGTCGGACATGCAGCATCTCGTCGATATCGTCCACCCCCTCTCGGCGGGACAGCGGTTGGCACAGCGGGTTTACGATTACTTGCACCAACATTATCTCGACACGATTACGGTGGAACAACTCTCGCATCTCTTTCATTTCTCCGCGGATTACTTGACCAAATGCTTCCGTGCCAAATACGGCGTTCCGCCCATTGTGTATTGGATCGGACTACGCATGGAGCATGCCAAAAACCAGTTGATCAGCACAAGTCGCCCGATCCGCGAGATTGCCGCCGAAGTCGGATATGAGGATTTGTCAGTGTTCAGCCGCGCATTCAAGAACGATCAAGGCATCTCGCCAAGCCTCTATAGAAGCCGCGCCATACGGACCCAGCCGGCCCCCTCATATCCCGAATCGTCGGATTTGATCCCATAGTTGTTCCGCATACAGGATATCCCGCTGCTTCGTTCCGATCAGATCGAAGTGCGGGTATTGTTCCCGGCGATGAATATACTTCGGATTCAGTCCGTTACGGAGGCACCACGCCGAGAGCACTTCCAGATCGGAGCATCCCACCTTCGTGACCGTTCGGATGCCTGGAAATCTTGGTTCGAGCCAGTAGTGGGTCAGGTACGCAATCTCTCCGCGGCTCACAGCAAGCTTCCATGCCTTCAATTCTTGCCTTGTAATGCCGAATGCCATTGGTTCAACCCCCTCCCGTTCCCTACAGTGTACCCTATTTCCCCCTGCCAATAAATCCGTCCGTAACCGTCGCCGCAATCCTTTGGAATTTATTGTGATTTTGCTTATTGACACGAAAATAACCATCGGTTATATTATAACCATAGGTTAGTAACCGTTGGTTATAACACGACGAATAAAGGAGATTTGCTCATGTCTTTTATTTTATTCCTTGTTTTATTCGCTGTCGTTTGTGGATTGCTAGACGCCAAAGTCCGCCGCTCGGATTCCCCAATCAGAAAAGGAGTGAAGTAAATGTTCGCTGGACATTTCGCATTAGCTGCTGCCGTCAAGGCTAAGACTCCGGAAGTGCCGCTGTGGGCGCTGATGGTTAGTACGCAATTGTTGGACATCGTCTTCGTCCCCTTGTTCTTGACCGGAGTGGAGACGATCGATGGTGAGGGATATGGCGGAGCTTACATTCACGCTGATTATACCCATTCCCTGCTCGGAGCGCTGTTGATTTCGCTTCTTGCCGGTTTGGTTGCCTGGCGGCTGTGGGGGAAGAAGGGCGGACGTGTAGTTACGGCCGTAGTATTCAGCCATTGGCTGCTCGATCTGGTCGTGCATCACGCAGATATGCCCCTCTTACCAGGAAATGCCGGGAATTTGCCTTTATTCGGGTTCGGCATTTGGGAACTGACGTCTCTGAGTGTTGCGCTGGAAGCGTTGCTGATTGTGATCGGGGCAGTCATGTATGGGCGGTCTGTGTTGATTGATAACCGTAGAAGCACTCCTACTCTCGCCAAGGTTGCTGCTTCCGTGATGAGTGTATTGCTTGTTCTGTCTCTAGTGACTGACGTGATGCATCTGATCCCTTAACGCGTGTACTGCTCAGGCTGACCCAACTCAACCATACTGTCACTACATCCGTAGAAACCTTATGTGGCGATGGTTTGGACAGGGGTTTCACCCCCCTCGCCTCCACCAAGTGAATCCACAAACCGCGTGAGGTTGTGGATTTTTGCTATTAATGACCTGAAATCGCTTATAAACTGAGCAAGATCACTGACATGATGTTGGTAGTCCCTCTCCGCCCAATCCCCAGTCTTATACTGTTAGTTCATTCCAAGGAAATCCATCCAGTAAAAATCGCACCACTCCATGGAGAACGATTCCCAGCGGTGAGATCACCTTTGTGAGCTCGAAGGATTCGCCGTGCTATTGTAAGGCCAAGCCCTGTGCCTCCGCTTTCCGGATTCCTGGAATCATCCGCCCGGTAGAAAGGGTCAAAAATATGGGACAGCGCCTGCTTCGGGATTCCAGGACCGGTATCCTCTATAGAGAATAGGATTCTCGTCTCCTCTAGATGCAAGCGGATTGAGATTTTACCTGATTGTGGGGTATATCGAAGAGCATTGTCGATTAGATTACCCAATGCACGCCTCAGTAAATGAGCATCCCCCAGGAGCATGCAACGCTCTTCTGGCGCTTCAAATTGTATATCTATCTCCTTTTGTTTACCCATAGGACGGTAATCCTCGATGATTTCCGCGAGAAGCACATCGAACTCTACGAACTCGGAACGCATGGCTTGCTCCAAGGATTCGAGCTTCGTGTAAGCGAATAGGTCGGACACAAGCCGATCAATCTGCTCCGTCTTTTTGCTGCATATCTCGATATATCTGGAGGCTTTCTCTGGATTGCTTGTTATCCCCCGTTCCAGCCGCGATAAGAACCCCTTTAAAGCAAATAATGGAGTTCTTAAGTCATGAGCAATCGCGCTAATAAAGAAGCGCCGTTCCTCTTCCAACTTAGACTGCCTGGTTAGCGATTCACGAAGTCCGCTTCCCATCGCTTGGAAAGCGGCTCGAACATCGGCGACCTCTCGAACAGTAGTATCGGGCAGGTGGAAATCAAGCTCGCCGCTGGCGATTCGCCTGGCTGCAGCACTCATGGCTTCCAGAGGTTTAACCACAACGCGTCCCATCTGCCAACCAATAAAGAGGATTGCACATGCCGTGGCGATTACGGCAACCACATTCGCAAGCGAGCTGTTTGGCTTCGGGGCAAAGAAGAGGGCGCTGCCATGGAATTGGCCTTGCTCCAAGATATCAATCTGCCGAAAAGCATGTTTCTCGGAACCGGATGGAACCGAATGAAGGATTTCTTGATTGGAAGAATCGAGCAAAATAATTCCTATATGCGAGGAAGACATAAGATTACCGAGGTCAATCTGCCAGTTCGTATCTCGCCAATGGGACACATCTGCCTGGCTTACCTCTTGAATGATCGCATTCAAGTTGGTTTGTTGCTGAGAATGAAGGTCGCGTTCGAACACATAGCGATCAAGCAGGCCCGGAATTTCGTAGAACAATCTAGGGACAACGAGGACGATTAGCATGCCGATAAACATCCATTGACGAATTTTTAAGGCGCTCATCTTCGGACTCCTTCGAATCGATAACCGACTCCCCACACATTGGTTATGAGTTTGGGTTTTCTATAGTCTACCTCTATTTTCTCGCGAATTCTCCCGATCTGGACCGTCACGGAATGCTTGTCGCCAATGCCGTCCCAGAAACGTTGCAGCAGTTGATCATAAGTGAATACTTGACGCGGATATTCCACAAACAAGCTTAGCAATTCAAACTCTTTAGGCGAAAAAAGGACCGAATTCCCATCGACTCTTACTTCATGTGCCTTCACATCCAATACCAACCTGCCGAAGTCTAGTTCTAGCTTGAGATCCTTTTCGCTCTTTCCGTAACGACGGAGGACGGCTTTGATGCGGGCCACGACTTCTTCGGGAGTAGCGGTTTTGACGATATAATCGTCCCCACCCAAACTCAACCCCCTTATTTTGTCCATATCCTCATCTCGTGCGCTAAGGAATAGAATAGGCGTATCCTGCGTTCTTCGAATATGACGGCATAGCTCTAACCCGTTCTGTCCGGGCATCATGACGTCTAGCAAAATACAGTCGATGCTATTACGCTCCAGGACCTCCAAAGCTTGCGCGGCGTTAAAGGCTTCCATCACTTCAAACTGTTCATCCTCCAGGTAATCCCTCATTAATTCCACGATCTCATGATCGTCATCCACGAGCAATACCGTGCGATTGTTATACATAGAGCTCTCCTCCGACAGCGTAGTGAAAGCGATTTTGACAGTATTGTAGCATACCAAGCCGCACCCATGGTCGGAATGATCGTAATGAAACCGTTTGTTGATTGTTTTGTGACTTTTTAACGCAATGCTTCGGAACATCCCGAACGAGTCAGCTCCTAAGACCCCCAACCTAAGTCTAGGTTAATTCACGCCCTTTGGCGGTTTTTCCAATCAGCCCCCTTAGCTAAACTTAGTAAAGCAACGAAAACGTATGAAAGTGGTTGGTTGCCCGATTGGGAATACCGCTTGTTCGATCATTAGGAGGACATCACACATGTATGAAATGTGGATAGGCATTGAATACGGTTGTATTCTTATCCTGCTCGTGCTGGCCTGGATTGCGGGGAAGAAAGCTTCTGCCTTGCTGTATAGCGGATCGATGGAGCGGCTGCAGCGGAAAGCACGCAAGCAGTTGTTCTGGGCCGGCTATCTCCTTGTAGTAACCGCTGGACCGCTGGTCGCGGTATATGGCTTGATGCAATCGTACAGCCGATTGTTCTGGGAATACCCGCTATTCCTGCACGCACCGTTCGTCGTTGTGCCGGCATTGATGGTCCTGTTCGTTTCCGTACCGAAGCTGTTGCGCTTATGTCGCGTCATTCGCGGGTTAACAGGCACTATTCAAGATAGCCAAGTCAGGGACATCGTTTCGCGGCCAGGTCTTATTGTGCCATTCCAGTCAACCGCGCTTGGGGCGGCAACGGCACTCTACTTCGCCTTCGTCCCTCCGGCCACGTGGTTGGAGATCGCGATCCCGACTGCGGTCTTCCTGCTCGTGTCCGCCTTGCTCTGGATGGCACACAGCCGCCGCAGCCGTAACATTAGCAAGTCGGAGGCCGCCATCGTCTCCCGGCGCTGGCTCCGCGCACTGAAAGACGTGAGCTTGCTCGCTATCGCAGCTTCCGTCGCCACGCTCCTGATCTACTCCGGGATGCAGAGCAGCCTGCTTCCCGGCAAGCTCGACATGATGGCCGGGAAGATGGACTTCGGCGGCGGCGCCGCCCTCGCTCACGACCACGGCCAAAGTCAGGGTCGTTCGACCTCGACGGCGGCCGTCTCGGTCACGAAGCTGACCGGCCCGGCGACTGGAACGCCGGACCGTCAATTCATCCTGACCGCCGAACACGGCTCGGTTCAGTTAGACTCCGGCAAATCCGTTGAGGATGCCTGGACATATAACGGTCAACTACCGGGACCCGAGCTGCGCATGAAGGAAGGCGAGCTTGTGGAGGTGACGCTGCTGAATCGAGACATCGAGCAAGGCGTCACGATCCACTGGCACGGGCTCGACGTTCCGAACGCCGAAGATGGTGTAGCTGGCGCTACGCAAGACGCCGTTATGCCAGGGGAGAAGCACGTGTACCGCTTCGTTGCCGAGCAAGTTGGCACGTTCTGGTACCATTCTCATCAGAATTCCAAGGAAGCAGTCAGCAAGGGCTTATTCGGCCCGCTCATTGTAGAACCGCGAACCCCGCTGACAGATGGGCTGAATAAGGACATTACCGTGATAACCCACACATGGCATGGAGCAGGCACAGCTATCGGCGCTTCCGACGGCATGGAGAAGATGAAGATCGCACCTGGTACGAAGGTACGACTGCGCTTGATTAATACAGACGACTGGATCATTCAGAAGTATATCCTGACTGGCACCTCGTTCAAGGTCGCTGCCATAGACGGTACGGATCTGCATGAGCCAGGGTTCTTGGACAATACACGAATCGAGCTGCCTACCGGCGGACGAACGGACCTTACGTTCGAGATGCCGGATATGCCGGTACTTCTAAGTGTAGGCGACGGCAAGAAGCTCGGCATTCTGATGAGTCCTGATGGCGGCGGCGAGATTCCGAAAGTGCCTAGCACAACGAAATTCGATCCCCTACACTACGGTACGCGGGCGGTCACTCCATTCGACGCCAACAGCACGTTCGACCGTCAATTCGACATGGTGCTGGACAACAAGCTGGGCTTCTTCAACGGCACGTTCGATCAACTCTATACGATGAACGGCCAAGTGTTCCCGAACACCCCGATGTTCATGGTAAGGGAAGGTGACCTGGTCAAAGTGACGATTACGAACCGCGGTATGGTGGACCACCCCATGCATCTGCACGGTCATCATGTCCTTGTATTGTCACGCAATGGCGAACCGTCGACTGGTAGCCCGTGGTGGTCAGATACGCTGGGCGTCTTGCCGGGCGAAACGTATGAAATCGCCTTCCGCGCTGACAATCCCGGCATCTGGATGGATCATTGCCACAATCTGCAGCACGCTGCAGCCGGCATGACGATGCATCTCAGTTACGAAGGCGTCACAACGCCGTTCGCAGTCGGCAGTGATACGCACAACCATCCTGAATAAGAACGAATCTATTTCTAATATATCCTAAAGGAGTATGCCAATTATGCCGCAAGAAACCGTAATCCAATTACGCAATGTCACCAAACGCATCGGCAGCAAAACGATTGTCGATCATCTGACCTTTGACATCCCCCGAGGTGAAGTGTTCGGCTTCCTCGGCCCGAACGGCGCGGGAAAAACAACGACGATCCGCATGATGGTCGGCCTCATCTCCATGTCGGAGGGAGAGGTACTCGTGAACGGGATTAACGTTAGTCGCAACTTCGAGAAGGCGATGCTGCATATCGGGGCTATCGTGGAGAACCCGGAGTTGTATAAGTTTCTTACCGGTTACCAGAATCTGATTCATTTCGCCCGTATGATACCCGGTATTACAAAGGCCCGAATCGAAGAAGTGATCAAGCTCGTCAAGCTGGAAAACCGTATTCATGACAAGGTCAAGACCTACTCGCTTGGCATGCGTCAACGGCTGGGCGTGGCGCAAGCGATCTTGCACCGACCGGACGTACTCATTCTCGATGAACCGACGAATGGGCTCGATCCCGAAGGGATTCGCGAGCTGAGAGACTATCTACGCCAGTTGGCCAGGAGCGAAGGCACGGCGGTTATCGTATCGAGCCATCTGCTATCGGAGATGGAGCTTATGTGCGATCGTGTCGCCATTATCCAGAATGGTAAGCTAGTCAATGTGCAGCCGATGCGCGAGATGATGCAACAGACCGATGAAGCCACGCCGGTCGCCTTCGAGGTAGACGAACCGCAGCGTGCCATCGCCTTGCTAGCCAATCTCACCAGCACTACAGAAGCTGCCATAAGCCCTGGAGGCGTGACGTTGTATCTGCAACGCGACCGCGTCCCGGACGCGATCCAACAGCTCGTGCAGGGGAATGTGCGCGTGTATTCGGTGAAGACGGCGGCTCTGACGCTTGAGGATAAATTTCTGGAATTAACAAGGGGTGGTCAAATTGTCTAATCTGCTAAGTCTGGTTCAAAATGAGAATATGAAAATTTACCGCCGCCCGCGTACTTGGGTAATGCTCGCGTTATTGCTCGTCATTACTCTGGCTGCGGCCATCTTACTGAGGACACTCGGGGACGACAAGGAAGCCCTGCCTCATATGCTGCAGTTCATGAGCATTAGTGTGAACTTCACAGCCATTGCGTTCATCTTCTCGGTTGTAGTAACCGCTGAGATCGTGGCCGGCGAGTTCACTTGGGGAACGATTAAGCTGCTACTGATCCGACCTGCAACGCGTTCCAAGATCTTGCTGTCCAAATATATCGCTTCTATCGGATTTTTGCTGTTGCTGCTCGTCTTCCAATATGTGATCTCGGCTGTCATCGGCCTGCTCTTCTTCGGAACAGCGGGAGAAGCAGACAACCTAAGTCTGCTAAGTATCTTGAAATCGTATGGGTACCAATCGATCAATCTATTCATGGTCTCGACCTTCGCATTCATGATGTCGTCCGCGTTCCGTAGCAGCGTTCTGGCAATCGCGCTGTCGTTCATCCTGATGTTCGTCTCCGGTTCTGTTATGGCCGTGCTGATTGGGCTTAAGTATGGGTGGGCCAAGTACATCTTGTTCGCCAATACGAACCTGGAACAGTACACAGCTGGGCATCAGCCGTTGATGGAAGGGATGACGCTAGGCTTCTCCATTACGATGCTGATCGTGTATTACATCTTGTTCATAGGTGTCGCCTGGACGATATTCCGCAAACGTGACGTTGCTGGATAAGCAGAAGGGACGGCTGCAGCTTACCTGCTTACTTGGTTGAGAGAGAACGGCCCCATTCTACAGACATAGATTGGGGCCGTTCTCTTCCTAATTCGATATGTGCAAATAGTCGAACAACACTCGCGCCATGAAGTTGTGCCCGCGATCATTGGGGTGAATGCTGTCATTCATGAGCATGAGATGCATATTCAAGCTACCGCCGACGTGGTCGCCCCAAGCCTGATAAATGTCGCACAGCGGCGCCTGTGCGGCCTCAGCCACTTCGCGGAACGCTTCGGCGTACAAGGGATAGCTGGCTCGCGCTGTGACGGCACCCTCATTCACGCCATAATCCAGCTTATTTTGCGATAGCAGCAGCACTTCACTACCCCGATCCCGGATCCGATTAATAATCGTCTCCAGGTTGAGCTTGAAGGCTGGCAACTGCTCTACGCCCCGCCCGGAATCGTTGATGCCGAGCATTACCGTAACTAGATCAGGACTGAACCGCAGCGCATCCCGCTCCAACCGATCGAGTACGCCCCAGGTCGTATCGCCGCTAGAACCGGCATTCAGGACGCGAGACTTGCGGCCGGACCATTCCATCAACCGTTCAGTCAATTGGCCGACATAATTCAATCTCCCATAGAGATGATAGTTCTGCTCTGTTATCGAGTCGCCGATGCATACGATCAAGGCGTGCTCCCCACGCTGCAATTTCTCCAATGTCCTCAACATGGCCGTGCCCTCTCCTTTTTTCATCCTATTCGGGCCTTCCCTTTACAAGTAATTCTCCCCTATTATACCGTCTGTTCGGTTGCACAGTAATTCTGAATTTATAGTGTCTTTTCTCTCTTTATTCGACAAATTTCGATACGGTTACATTTCCCAAACAGGATTTCGTTCTATTATGTCAAATTGTATTAGGATACCAACCTATCGGGAGGCACGGCCCGTGTCCATCAAAGCGAAACTGTCCCAGTCCATCTCCATCATCGTAGCTATTATGCTTGTGTTAAACATATGGATCAACTATATCTCTAGTAAAGACAACCTGCAGTCTGACGCTGAGCAGCAAATGAACTCTATTGCGAAGCAGATCGGTGCTACCCTGGAGGCTTCTCAACATGCCAAGCAATTTCTCGAAGACACGCTCGGGGAGAAGCTTCGGGTTGCCGCTATCGCGGTCCAGGATCAACTCGATCCAGATCTGAATAAGGTGAAGGATGAACAGTTAGTCGAGCTTACTCGGAAGTTGGGCATCGACTACATTACCTTATGGCAGCAAGTAGGAGACGATATTGTCGTACGGAGGGCCTCGGATTCCAAGGAACTGAACATGAGCTCCAAGACATGGGATTACTGGTACCGGGCTTTCCTCCAACTCTTCATGAACCACGACGTTACGATTACCGAAGGCCAGAAGCTCTCGCATTATTGGTCCGGACCGATTAACTTCGCCAGCTCCGACCCTACCATGGTGAAGAAGTGGGGTTACTATTACGATGGTACGACCAACTACATGATCAACACGGCGATTAACGCACAAGTATTCATGAATTTCGAGAAAGCGATCGGCAACGAAGAGATGGTAACTAAGCTTTTGAATGAGAATGCGAACATTTTGGAAATTACCGGCTATGACCCGCAATTTTTCGGCAAAGCGCCTATTATTAAAATGAAAAAAGGGGTGCCGATATACAATCTGGACGTTCGGGACATTATTATGGGGCAATATACGTACAAGGATACACCCAACGATGCGATGAATGTCCAGAAAGCTGTTCAATCCGGACAAATCACGACAGCCACTTCCACCATCAATGAAAAGCCTGTGTTGAAGAGCTTCGTCCCCATCTCCGGCATTAAGCCTTACGTCATTGGCGTTACCTTCGACCGCGGCGCGATTCGCCAGACGCTGATCGAGCAGTTGGTTCTACAATCCTCCATTTCGCTCGGGCTTATTTTCCTTACATTAATGAGCAGTTATTTCCTGGCAGGCGCCATGATGCGGCCTTTGAATCAGATCCTGGGGAAAGTCGATGAGATGGCGGACGGGAACTTCGGCGCTACGATTGCGATTCGCAGTAAGGATGAGTTCGGCCTGCTTGCTTCTCACGTCAATACGATGGCCAGCAATCTGCAGAGCAGTATGGCTCAACTGAAGCAATCTGCCGAAGAGCTACGAAGCACGAAAGAATATTTGGAATCGTTCGTTAACCAAACGTCGGATGCGATTCACGTTGCTGATCTGCAGGGCAATGCGATTCAAGTGAATCAAGCGTTCGAAACGATGTATGGCTGGAGCGAGGAGGAGGCTCTCGGCAACCCCGTGCCGGAGGTACCCGAGGACCGGAAGCAAGAGTTCGAGGCTAAGCTTTCTCTTGTGCTGCATGGCGATTCGGTCGCCTACTTCGAAACCGTTCGAATGAATAAGGACGGGCAACTGCTAGATATCAGCATTACGATCTCTCCGATCCGGAACGAGCAGGGGCAGATTATTGCCGTCGCCTCTATCTCCAGAAACATCACCATGAGGAAGCAGACCGAGGAAGTATTGCGCCGCTCGGAGAAGCTGTCCCTTGTTGGGCAGCTAGCCGCAGGGGTAGCTCACGAAATCCGCAATCCCCTCACTACGCTGCGCGGATTCGTACAATTGCAAAAGAAAAAGGGGGCTTGCACCCCCTATCATCTAGATATTATGCTGTCTGAGCTTGATCGGATTAACTTCATTGTTGGCGAGTTTCTCGTCTTAGCCAAGCCGCAGATTAGCCGCTTCGAGCCTGTCGATCTCCGCGACATTATCCAGGACATCGTGCTGCTCATCGATTCTCAGGCTCATATGACTGACGTCCGGATCGAAACCCGGTTCGACTCGGACTTGCCACTGCTCACATGTGAACCGAATCAGCTGAAGCAAGTGTTGGTGAACATTATGAAGAACGGCATGGAGGCGATGGCCGAAGGCGGCACCCTAACCGTGGAGCTGTCCGCTCACGAGGCTGACTCCCTCATAATCCGCATCACGGATCAAGGCTGCGGCATTCCGGATGACGAGTTGCCTCGACTGGGAGAGCCCTTCTTCACGCGGAAGGAATCCGGCAACGGCCTGGGGCTTATGGTCAGCCAACAGATTATCGCCAACCACAACGGCAGTATGCAGATCCGAAGCCAAGTCAATGTCGGTACGTGCGTGGAGATTCGGCTGCCTCTTAACGCTTACCCGAATCAAACGGCTCCCCAGTCGCTTTAGGCGCGTTCGACGGCTTGGAGAAGACGACTTGAGCATCATGAGAACTAGGACAAGCCAAGTCGTCACAGTACGTCTTCGTGAATAGCAGGGCTGTGTGCGCAGGGAGGGTGTGGGAGGAGATTCCGGATTCCTGCAAATGTGCAGGATTTTATCGACTGCTCCAGCAATTGTTCGAGGACTTGATTGTATTCCGCGAGAGCCGCAACCATCACCAGCTCCTTCAGCAGGTCAAAACCCATATTGAGCAACACTACCAGGACCCTAACCTATCCCTTACGCAGCTTAGTGACGCTTTCGGCATAAGTCCGACTTACATCAGCAAGCTGTTCAAGGAAGAGCTGGGCGAGAAATTTATCGACTATATTACGAAAGTCCGGATGACTCGCGCGATTGAGCTGCTTCTGAACACAGAAGATACGATTCAAGACATTTCCCTCGCAGTCGGGTATCTGTATCCGTTAACTTTCATCCGCGGGTTCAAGAAGGTGGTCGGCACTACACCGGGCAGTTATCGGAAGAGCGAGAATGGCAATGCCCATTCTTAACAATGAGGGGACTTGTATTAGCTTCAATACGAACGGTAAAACGGCTGCTGGAATTGACGGTAATAATCGTGCTGACGAGGGTACTGCGCATACCCTTGAATAGGAATAATCGGGTTGTGGCCTGCCTGGCTGTAAGGGATTGGGTTAGGATGAACCGAGCTAGGATTGTACGGGCTAGGAGTAGCCTTACCCGGATTCACCTGCTGAGCATGGACCGGTTGGACTTGTGTCGGTTGGGCCTGTTTCGGCTGGACATGGGCTGCCTGAACCTGTGTCGGTTGGGCCTGTTTCGGTTGGACATGTGCTGCCTGGACTTGTGTCGGTTGGGCCTGTTTCGGTTGGACGTGTGCTGCCTGGACTTGTGTCGGTTGTACATGGGCGTTGCAATCACGAGGCGGTCCGATGAAGACGGTCTTGTTGAGCGGAGCGAGTGTATCCTTGAGTTTGGCTTCGTTCAGGCAATAGGTGTAGGCCATCACATTGGTCGGCGTCAATCGCAGAATGTCCGAACCTAGAATCACCTCTGGGGTAGGCGCGTCAAAGATCGCTAGCAAGTGGGTGTTGTCCTCCGTCGCGACTTCGTAATGCCACCACCCTTGCGGCACATTCGCCACCTGGCCCGGTTGGATCGGGAAATCCAGCAGTTCGTTCGTGAACGGGTTGATAATAGAGACAATGAGCGCACCCGAGATGAGATAAACGAGTTCCGCTGCATTCTGATGATAGTGCGGCTCGACCACGTTGCCTTTGCTAAGAAAAATATCGAGCAATGAAGAGTTCTCCAACGTGTTCAGTTGCTTGGTGGAAAGCAAGTTGATGTAATTCCGGTCATCTTTTTTGAAAAATGGATTGTTGCTCAAATCATACGTAAACTGTGTATTGGCTGAAGTATAGTCCATATAAGAGGTCATGCTGAGTCCCTACCCTTCCGATGTTCATATCGTATAGCCGTTTGTGGTTAACATATGCAGCGGCTGCTGGGCGAGTGCGGAAAAAAAGGCATTCCGGTTAAATGCATTCCGGGATGCCTTTATGGGGGGAGACCTTCTAATATTGTGTTACTCTCTCTGTCTTTCATAAATAATGCCTCGAATACGTTCCTCGCTCAGATTATATCTTTCCGCTAACTCCACCATACTCAGACCACCATAGAAACCTTGGTATATCTCGGCATTGCGTTGCTCCATGTCATCTCGAATCCCCGTAGAGGAGCCCCATTGCTGCCGCTCCGTCTGTGGGATGTAGATGTGCTGGCCCTTGACATACTTCTGAATTTCTTAATCAAGCTTTCCGGTAAAATCCCTCTGGCGTTCACATATTTCTTCATAGGCGCATTACCTTCTATACCCTTAGGGTGAGGCGGATAGTATTGGCGCCTTCCATATTGGTATTATGGAAGCCTTCCGCAACAATAGCGGCGAACACGTCGAAGTTGTTCAGTGTCAATCGGGTATGGACGTGACGCAAATCGAGTTGCTTCATCGTAATGAGGCAGCCCTGGACGAATCTGCGGATCTCCCCGCGGCTTACTTCATACTGCGGCCGGATGTGAATGCCAAATGCGGAAGCATCCAAAAACTCGTCGGGCGTTCCTCGATAGGTCACAACAACACGATAATAGGCGATTCCTGCAACATCTCCTGATGCTGAGTCTCGTAACGTGAGGATGACCTGGTTTGGCTCGTACGAATGTCTAGGCGAGTATTGGTTTCGCAACAGCTCGGCCATCGCCTCTTCCCCGTCTTCCACTAACAGCTTCTCAATATCCTCTATTCCCATCGTCTGAACAGAATCAATTCCCGTAGATTCGAATAGCTCAGGCTGCCTCCAATCGGTTAATTTCCGGTACACAGACACTTGAGCATACTCGTCTGAAATAAAGCCCCATCGTTCCCAGAACGTGATTTCCTTGTTGCGGACTTGCCCGAATCGTGTGGTCACCCACTTATATAGGTATGTTCCACCTCTTTCCCTAACAACTTCGATACATTGGTCTAGCAGTTGCTTCGCTACGGTCTCGCAACCGTCCACGTATCCGTACTCCAGTGTCCCATTGTGCGTTATCTCAGAGGGCGTTACTTCCATGATAGCTATGATCTGCCCCTCCTCTTCCGCAATAAAACTGGACGGCCGGAACCCCGGAACCAAGTGAATGCTTGCCCGGGGGTTGTTGGCATTCCTCTGAAACGTGTCGTTCACCAATCGGTTTATCACTTCGAAATCATCTGTATCCCTTGTCGCTCTGATCTGCACCATCCTCATCATCTCCTTCATCTTGTATATCCTGATTATGACAAGGAAGCGAGCAGAGCGAAATACCGAAGATTATCATAAAAATAGTCGAACAGACTTTTGACGCGCATAATTTACGCATGTTACACTTATATTATTAGGAGGTGCGCGGTGAAAAGTTATTCTTCGCGGGAGCTGATCCAATTGGTTCAGGAACGTGGCTGGGTTTTTACACATGCTGAAGGAAGTCATCATCACTTCAAGCATCCATCCTTTAGGCATAAGCTTTCGATACCGCACCCAAGAAAAGACTTCAAACCTAAAACATTACGATCCATTATGAAGGATGCCGGGCTTCCCTAGCCCCTACCAGAAGGAGTGAAATAGATTGGACAGATACGTGTTTCCTGCATTGTTTGAATCAGAAGAGGGTGTACCTGGGTTCACGATTACTTTCCCTGATCTCCCTGGCTGCATAACCGAAGGTGACTCGCTTGAGGAATCTCTTTATATGGCAAAAGAAGTGCTAGCCCTGCACTTGTATGGTATGGAGGAGGATGGTGATGAAATCCCTAAACCTTCGGATCCTGCTAAGCTGACGCCCGTCCCGGAAGGCTTCTATACATTAGTCGAGGTTCGTACAGGCCTGATCCGTGATAAGCAATTAAACAAATCCGTCACAAAGAACGTAACATTACCTCGTTGGTTGGAACTAGAAGCCAATAAAGCCCAGCTAAATTTCTCCCAAGTGCTACAGCATGCATTGAAAGAACAGCTTGGAATATTTAATAAAAGTGACTGAGAAACAGCGGTCTGTTACGACCGCTGTTTCTTATTTTACCCACCTAGGTATCTGTCCGATGATATGGTTCTCGTGAATAATTATTCATAGGGTTATAGAGGGATAAGGGAATTTACCCCCTACACGAAGCTCCGCGTATCGTTGTTCTTGCCGAACTTATACACCGCGAGCAGGAAGAAGGCCAGCGCGAAGGCCAATAGAATGAGCATGTGCAAGTACAGACTGCTGAACGCTTCACCCTGCTGCATCCGTGTGATGGCATCGAGCAGCCAATGCTGCGGCAGGAACTCGGCGATCTTCTTGACCGTGGCTGGCATAATGTCCGCCGGGAAGAAACATCCCGCCAGCATACAGGTCGGGGTAATGATCAGATTCTGCATGGCCCCTGCCCCGTTCGTGTTCTTCGCGAACGAGACGATGGCGAGCGACAGGCCAATCGCGGTCAAGGCGAATAACATCATCATCACGAACATACTCCTTACGGGAACGCCAGTGTCGATATGGAACACATACCGAACCATAAGCAGCGTGACTACGATCTGCACCGTCATGACGAAGAGGTTGACGACTACATTGGAAGCGACGTACTGCCTCGCATGGATCGGTGATGACATCAGCCGAAGGTACGTCCGTCTCTCCCTTTCCCTCAAGATCATCTCGGATAAATTAACAGCGGAGAACAACATGAAGGTAATTAAAAATCCGATCGTCTGGTACGTCATGGCCTTCGTCACGGACGTATCCTCGACCGTGGATGTCGTTAGCTTGAAGGTGGATTGCCGATAACCGGCGTACACTTTGTCGAACGTAGCGCTATCCCCCTTGGATGTCCGGCCGATAGCCGCTACATTGTCGATATAGCTATATAAGTAGGATTTGATGAAGGTCGTAATCTGTGCGCCCTTGATAGAGACGAGGCGAATATGACCGGGATTCCCGTCTCGTAAGCTTTGGCCGAAGCCCGCTTCCAGGACGATCACGCTGTCCAGCTTACTGGAGGCAAGCAAGTTCTCCATCTCCGGCTCCTGAATGACGGTTACCTTCATATGGTCCAGGCCTTCCATAAACTTAATCGTGTCCATCGCAAGTGCAGCATTATCCTGATTGACGATGCCGACCCGCGTCGTCATCTCACTCGAGCCGCCGTACAGCAGCATGGAGACCAGCACGCCGATAATCGGCAGTCCGAAGTACAGGAGGAAGCTTCTCTTGCTCGTGAATGCGACTTTTATATTATTTTTAATGAGCCATATCAGATCCTTCATCTTAGAGGCCTTCCCTTCTTCTCATGGATACACTAGCGACGAGCAAGAACAAGGCGGCAAGAACAACGTTCAAGCTGATAGCGGGAATTGCCGCAGAGAAATCGTTGGCGTATATAATTTGCGTCATGGCATCGTTGGCCCAACGCAGAGGCGAGAAGTGGGTCACGAGATTACCGATACCTTCAGCGTTATCAGTCGGGAAGTAAGCCCCTCCGAGGAAGGAAGCGACTTGCACGACGACCAGCACGACCATGCGAGCCGCTCCTCCGGCCATATAGCTCACACCTAGTCCGAAACTGACAGCCAGCAGCACTTCCGTGGCAAGGACGGGGATCACTTGAAAGATGTTGTCCCCCCAATAAGCGTGGAAGGCATACTTACTGAACAGGACAACGATGAGCAAGCAGAACGAGTTCGTGATCATGCTGCCGAGTACTTTGCCGATGAATATCTCCGCCTTACTGATCGGAGCGGCAAGGAGTCGGTCTCCCGTACGGCGGTTCCGCTCCCCCTGCACCAGGAAGCTGGCGGACATCGCACCGTAGAGAGCTATCATCGTGGTCATCGTTACAGCATAATAGTCCATGGCGCCTGGTTGCCTCGCTGAATTAAGCGCGGTTTCCTGAATGTACTTATTCGTACCCGGTGTACCGAATACCGCTGCCGCTGCCTTGGGGTCGACCTTGGCTACTTCCGTTGCGACGTTGTATTGATCGACGAAGGTGCTCAGCACCCCCTGTACAATATTGCTCTCGATGCTGCTCTTCGGGCTTCCGTATAAGCGAACGCCTTGCCCCGTTATTTCCAAATAACTGGTGTAACGGTTATCCTCGACCTCCTTCACACCGTCCACTTCCGCAGCAGCTCGTTCGAATTGAATACCGGACTTGCCCGCCTCCTTTGCGAACGATTCGAAGTAAGGGGAGAATGGGCCGCTGCTTGTGTCTTTGTACAACACTTTCATCTCGCCAATCTCGATCGTGCTGTTGAAGGCGTTCGAAAGCGCCGAGCCAAGTATGAGCATCAGGACAATCGGGAACGCCAGCATGAAGATGAAGGTACGGACGTCCCGGAAATCCCGCTTGATTTCTTTTGCTGCTATATGCCAAATATTCACTGGGTCTCCTCCTTCTCTAATTCGCTGTATCCCGCAAATTCCGTCCTGTTAATGTCAAGAACACTGTCTCCAGGTTAGGCGCCTGCTCTTCCACGGACCGGATCTCGATACCGTTCGCAATGAAATGTTGAATGATTTTGTTCAAATTGTTGACCGCTACTTCCGAGTTAATCTTCACTTGATTCTCCTCGATCTTAACCGCTTTGACTCCAGGAATGGCCTTGAGCGCCTCCTCATTCAAGGAATCAGTCGATTTGACTTCGATCCAGACGTCCTTCGTGTTCGTAATAATCGCTTTCAACTGCTCCTTCGTGCCTTCCGCAATCACTTTCCCATGATCCACAATGGCGATTCGCGTGCAAATCTCCTCGACTTCCTCCATGTAGTGGCTCGTGTAAATGATGGTGCTGCCCATCTCATTGAGCTTCCGCACGGAATTGAGAATGTAGTTCCGAGATTGCGGATCGATGCCAACGGTCGGCTCATCCATAATGATCAGCTTCGGCCGGTGCGCGATAGCGCAGGCGATATTGAGTCGGCGCTTCATCCCGCCTGAGAAGTTCTTCGGGTAGCTCTTGTGCTTGTCGCCAAGTCCCACGAATTCCAACGCTTCCAACGTTCGGCTGTGCAGCTCTGCTCCCCGCAATCCGTACAGACCAGCGAAAAACCGCACGTTCTCGTAAGAAGTCAACTCTTCGTAAATCGCAATTTCCTGAGGCACGACACCAATATTCATCTTAGCGAATCGGCTGTTCTTGACGATGTTCTGGCCCAATATAAGAATTTCACCTTCATGGATGCGCAGCAGGCCTGCGATCATATTGATTGTCGTGCTCTTGCCCGCTCCATTCGCTCCGAGAAATCCGAAGATCTCTCCTTCCGCTATCGATAAGGACATATGGTCCACTGCAATAAAGTCATCGAACTTTCTCGTTAATTTCTTAATCTCCAACACGTTCATGCGCTCACCTCAAGGAAGAATTAGTATGCTGTAAGTATAAAATAAAAAGATGAACCTGCGTCAGTGCAGAAGTTCATCTTCTCGACATGAGAATATTCATGTTGTGTATATGAGATCCTTCATTTACCAATCGGCAAGAGTGTTGTGACCGAGAAACCGTTTGTGCCGTCAACGATAACTGTACCGTGCACAGATGCCGTCCGCTCCTCCATCCCAATGATGCCAAGCCCCTTCTTGAACTTGTGCGCACCTACACCGTCGTCTCGAACTTCCGCTCGGACGAACAGATTCAGTACCGTAATCTCTACGGAAATGTTCCGGGGCTCGCCGTATTTCATCGCATTGGTCAGCGCTTCTGTTGTGTTCTCCTGAATAATTTTCCACTGAATGGGGGTAATGACATCAAGCTCACCTCTATGTACAAGCGACGTGCGCACCTCATGACGGGTCGCGAATTCATCAAGGAACAGCTTCAGCCGATTCATGCCGAGCTGCTCGAGGGGGGGCTTGAGATTTTTCAGTGTGAGCCGGATACTCTCAATCCCTTCCTTGGATATATGAATCGCATTCTGTAGCAGCTGTCCGGCTTGCTCTTGCTGGGTAGCCATTAACCGCTTGGCCGCTTCCATCTGGATGAGCGCTCCCGTCATCGTATGTCCAATCTGGTCGTGAATCGCCTGAGACAGCCGGTTGCGCTCCTCCAGTTTGATCGTATACTCCGATTGCTGCATGTAGGCGTGGTTCTCGTTCAAGCTGGTCGTTAAACGTTGCATATCCAGCCTCATCGTCTTCAACAACTGTTCTTGCTTAAGCAGCCGCGACGAGTACACCTGGGTCATGAGAAAGATCATGAACGTCAGCGTTGCTATCAACACATACAGCGTTCGCAGATCGGAGGAAAGGAACACGACAGGAAGAAGGGCAAGCACGAGAAGCTGCCAGTTTCTATGGATATAGGCCGACAATTCGAACACGCTGATTGGTAGGAGCAGAATGAACAGCGGATGAATGTAGGCATGGAATACAACCGTCACCCCGATCGACACAAGGGTAATGACCCCCTTGACCTGCTGCTTCTTCACGATGGAAAGGGTGAGATTCAAGGAAATATACAGCAGGAGGGCAAATACGACCCAAGGGATGTCCGTCCATTCTGCGAGAATATAGCACACTACAATGTAGAGTAACACGATCAGCTTCGTAATAATGATCCATATTTCCATGGCTAGGTCCTCGACTCATTCCCTTTCCCCGTCAAATAATAGATCGCAATCTGTGTCCGGTGCTCCAGCCCTGTTTTGCCGAGAATAGACGTGATGTAGTTGGCAATCGTCCCTTCGGAGATGAACAGATGCTTCGAGATTTCCTTGTTGGATAGTCCTTTGGCGATAAGCGCCATAATGTCGTTCTCGCGGTCTGTGAACAAACTCGCGTCAATCTTGGATACTTCCTGCTTCTCCTCGGTCAAGCTCGACTTAAGCTTCTCCAGCACGACATCCTGCAGCACATTGTTCCCGTTGTGGACGCTGACGATGGCATCTCGGATGCGCTCCGGATCGTTGTTCTTGAGCAAATACCCTTTGGCCCCATTCCTGATCGCGCTCCGGATATACTCGTCTTCATCGAAAGTCGTGAGAATAAGCGGCTTCGTGCTCGTCTGTTCGACGATGAGCCGGGTCGCCTCCACACCATTCATATTCGGCATACGAATGTCGAGCAGCGCCACATCCACCTCATGCTGTAGGCAATAGTCCAGCGCTTCCTGGCCATCGTCTACGGTAGCCAATACTTCGAATTCTGCGAACGTCCCCAGGATGATCTTCATGCCTTCCCGGATGAACGAATTATCGTCCGCTATTATAACCTTGATCGCCAACCGTCTCGAGCTCCCCTCGTCGATGATTTAGAATGCCTCTTCCTGCCGATCGGTACGCTCCGTCTCATTTCGTGTGAACCGTGATTCGATTCGCCGGCTGATCCACACGGACAAGGCCAGGAATACGACCACATAGATTAATTCGTACGGATTGCGCATGAACCGCCCTACGTCGTGACCTATGTAGGATACCGCCAGCACCATGATTCCCTTACCGAACAGAACTGCGATCAGGAACGACCGCACCGGCATCCGGGCGAGTCCCGCCGCCATATTGATCACGACGAACGGCCCCATCGGGAACATGCTGAGCAGGAACACGTAGCTGAATGCATTGCGACGCACCCACAGCATGCTCTTCTGCACCTTGGGCTTACGCGCCCAACGTTCAAGATAGGGATGACCGGCGATCCGCCGCACGATCAGGAACGTGACTAGGCAACCGCACACCATCCCGATCCAGGAGTACAGGAAACCGAGCCATAAGCCGTACACCGCCGCGTTCACCCCTACGATCAGAATCGTCRGCAGCGGCGGAATGAATGATTTCATGAATGTTAACAGGATGCCTGGCACAGGCCCGAGCGACTTGAATTGGTCCAGCAAGTTCTTGAGATTGTCTTCTGTCATATAGGACATGATGTCGGATACGCCCATCGTTTCACTTGCACCCGTTTCTACTGGCTTGATTTAAGTTATTGTACTGGTAACGGCCACACACGGCCTCTCCTTAGCATACCATAAAAGCCCATTCTGTGACTCCTTCCTGCCTGGCCGCAAGTCATCCGTATTGAGACGGGCGTTTATTTGTTATATGATGATTACGGACCTGTGACTGTTGTCCACACTATGATAAAGATAAGCGAGAGATGCCTGATGAAACCAATAGAGCTGAACTATTCCATGCCCCCTGAGTGGGCGAAGCATACACGTACTTTCCTGTCCTGGCCGGTCCAGACGTCCATGGTGTTCCCGGACGATTATGAGTCCGTCTGCCAGGGGTACGCCGAGATTGCCAAGGCCATTGCCGAATTTGAGCCCGTCACGCTCATCGTGAATCCGACGGATGCCGAGCAAGTGAAAACATATTTCCGCGATACGGATGCATTGAATGTGGAGTTCCTGCTGATTCCGCATAATGACGCCTGGTTCCGCGACAACGGGCCAACCTTCGTTGTGGACAGCGCCGGAGATGTGGCGGGTGTGAACTGGCGCTTCAATGCCTGGGGCGGCAAGTATGCCCCGTGGGATCTCGACGACGGCGTCGCCCCGCAGATTATGGAGAAGTACGGCAACCGCCAATTCGACGCACCACTTGTGATGGAAGGCGGCTCGCTTCACGTGGATGGCGAAGGCACACTCATCACGACTGAAGAATGCCTGCTGAATCCGAACCGCAATCCGGATCTATCGCGCGAGCAGATTGAAGACTACCTGAAGCAATATCTGAATGTGAGCAAGATCATCTGGCTGAAGCGCGGCTTGGACGGTGACGAGACAGACGGACACGTGGACAATATCGCTTGCTTCGCCGCTCCTGGCAAAGTCATTATGCAAGTATGCGACGACCCGGAAGATCCGAACTACGCGATCACGCAGGAGAACTTGCGCATCTTATATGATGCCAAGGACGCTCAGGGTCGACACCTGGAGATCATCCCGATTCAGCAGCCGCCTATGGCGACGTTCGATGATAACCGGCTCACGCTCAGTTACCTGAACTTCTACTTCGTCAACGGAGGCATCGTATTGCCGGTGTTCGGGGGCACGGCGGAGCTGACCGACCGGTTGGCTGAGAAAGTGCTGCAAGAGCTGTACCCGGAACGGCGCATTCGCAAGGTGAACGGTATGGCGATAATCAAGGAGGGCGGCAACGTCCACTGCACGACCCAGCAGATGCCGGCGGGAAACGCATAAGGAAATACAGGAAGTATTAGTATAAGTGGAAAAGAGGGATTAGATTGCGAAATGTTAAAGTAGCGGCAACGCAAATGAGCTGCTCCAGCCACATAGACGACAATATTAGCCGAGCCGAAGCGCTCGTCCGACAAGCGGCCGCGCAAGGCGCTCAGATTATACAGCTGCAGGAACTATTCGAGACACCTTACTTCTGTCAGAAGGAGAAGTCCGACTATTACGTATATGCCACGGAACTCGAGCATAACAAAGCGATCAACCATTTCCGGCATATCGCCAAGGAACTACAGGTCGTGCTGCCGATCAGCTTCTACGAGAAGAAGAATTACGCGCGGTACAACTCGCTGGCCGTCATTGATGCGAACGGGGACATTCTGGGGAAATACCGCAAGAGCCATATTCCAGACGGCCCGGGCTACGAAGAGAAGTTCTACTTCAACCCAGGCGACACCGGCTTCAAGGTGTGGAACACCCGCTACGGCAAGATCGGCGTTGGTGTCTGCTGGGATCAATGGTACCCGGAAGCCGCTCGCTGTATGGCGCTGATGGGCGCGGAGTTGCTGTTCTACCCGACCGCGATCGGCTCTGAGCCGCAGGACGGCGGCATCGACTCCAAGGACCACTGGCAAATGTGCATGCGCGGACACGCCGCGTCCAACCTCATCCCTGTCGTCGCCTCCAACCGGGTTGGTGTTGAGGATGACGGCGATTCCTCGATTACGTTCTACGGCTCGTCGTTCATCGCCGGACCGCAAGGGAACATGGTCGCCGAAGCCGGCCGCTCGGACGAGACGGTGCTCGTCGCTGAGTTCGACCTAGATCAGCTGGAAGTGCAGCGGATCGAATGGGGCATCTTCCGCGACCGTCGACCTGACCTATACAAGATCATCGCCTCGTATGACGGCGAAACAATTATTTAAGCCATAAACCAGCAATGCCCGTCCGAGTGATGACCGGACGGGCATTGTTCTATGTTACATCTCCATTAACATGCATTTGAATTTATCCAGCGCTTGCTTATACGCAGGCACACCGTTCTCCATCATGTACGGTGTGAAGGAGAAATACCCCTTATACGACCGCTTCAGCAAAATTGAGGTTAGTATAGTAACAGGTTCGTTCTATTTACTAGAATGGCATGTTCTGCGGGTATTTGCAACAAACCAAACTTGTTTTTGCCCGAACAAAGAAAATAGGACTTTTTTACCACTCCTCCCTTACTACACAGACCATTTTCAACTATACTAATAGGAGAACGAATCAATCAGCACGGGCAAAACCCAGCATTGTCTGAACACAGCTGCTTCGTATAGACGGGGTCGAACTTGGATAGCGCTTGGAAGTAATCCGCGATGATATGATTGGCGGAGATAGAATCACCCTGGAATTGAAGCGGACACACATCCTTAACATGCATATAGTAGTAAGTCGTATCCTGCCGAGGAATCTTGAATAGGGCTGGCGGTAGATGTGGGACCACATCGTACTGGTTCGCAATCCGATGACTGCAGCCGATCGTGCTAGAGAACGTCTTCGCGAATGCGGGGTCGCCTACTCGGGGCGAGCCGTATGTGTACACGCGGGGCGAATCGAATGCCGTGTTCACGGCGACATCGAGCGCACATAAGGTTGCGAGCGCACCGCCCAGGCTGTGCCCGGTTACGTAGAGGGTTTTGTGCTTCGGGAGAGCACTTAGGGCCGCTCGAACGGCTGCACGTAGTGAGCTGTAGATGTCGGTAAAGCCACAATGCGTCCAACCCGCATCCCTTACATACTTGTACTTCACTTGCCTAGCTCTCGCATTAGCCATCCAGTCCGTTGTCGAGCTTGTGCCCCGGAAGGCGACTATGATCCGATCGGTAGACTCCATTACATAGCCGAACCACTCTTGTACACCGTGGAAGGATTCGCCCTTGAAGGTGGCCACCACCTCATAGTCTTTCGGTACGATGAATGTCCCGTCGGCGTTGTCGAATTGCGTATACGTTTGCCCGCAGACGGCCGCTAAGAATATCGACATCTTCGGATCATACGCCGCTTCCTTCATTCCGCTTCCCCCTTACATCATGCTCCATCATCCTATGAGGGAAGGGACGGCAGTGTGCCTAGATAAACCCCACAATAAAGGAGGTTCCTCATGATTGATTCTCTTCGTGCCATTTCCTTGTTCTCCGACTTGGACGAATTCCAGCTTCAGAGTATCGCGAGCAAGTGCACGACCCGAACTTACAAGACTGGAACGATCCTGTTCCGCGAGAACGAGCCTGGCACCGTATTCTACTTGGTCGTAACCGGTACGGTGAAGATCTACACGTCCAATCGACAGGGCGAAGACAAAATCATGTCGATTCTTACCGCTGGGGACAGCTTCGGTGAACTGGCGCTGCTGGACGGCAAACCCAGGTCGGCGACAGCTCAGGTGATCGAGGAAACGACCATCATCTCGCTTGCCGCTCAGGACTTCCAGAGACTGCTCAAAAATCACTTCGACTTGAATCTCAGCATCCTGAAGCAGTTAAGCGGGAGGCTGCGCGAGACGAATCAGCAGGTGCATGACCTGACCTATATGGATGCTAAGCAACGCGTCGTCAAAAACTTGGTCAAGCTGGCTAACGATCACGGTAGCCGAGCTGGGACTGTCGTGAGGATCGAGATCAATCTGAATTACGATGAGTTGTCACAGCTCGCTGGCGTGTCCAAGCCACTGGTGTTCCAAGTGCTGAATGAGCTGCAGACGAGGCGAATCCTAACCGTATCCGGCAACAAATACTTGCTCGATCTGCACCAACTCTAGCACAGCGGAGTCTGTGGAATGTCAGCATCTATGTGCCGTTTCAAATAGACTCAACTTATAATCTGACTGGTTCATGGGTCAGGTTTTTTGGCGCGTTGAGTCTAATTAGGTGCATAGGACAATGAGTAAGTGCCAAGATTTTTTCCATATTGACCTGAATCCGATATATGTTACCATAATAGATTAACGAGTTTGAATCGGAATCGTATTCCAAGCCTTAGAGGTGAACGTAATGTGGAGACTAAGAACTTATCTATACCCGTACTGGAAATCCAGTTTGTTGGCGCCGCTCTTAATGGTTCTGGAGGTTGCCATGGATTTGCTCCAGCCTCTCTTGATGGCTAGCATTGTGAATGAGGGAATCATGAAGGGCGACCTGCCGCATATACAGCGAACCGGGCTATTGATGATCACAGTCGCCCTAATCGGACTCATCGGAGGAGTGGGCTGTTCGATCTTCGCCAGCATCGCGTCCCAGAGCTTCGGCAAAGACTTGCGAAACGATCTATTCCGCAGAACACAACGGTTCTCCTTCCGCAATCTCGACGAGCTGAAGCCAGGTTCTCTAATAACACGGCTTACGAACGATGTGGTCCAGTTGCAGACGTTCGTCCAGATGATTCTGCGTGCGTTCGTCCGATCTCCTCTGCTATTGATCGGCAGTCTGGTGATGGCCATTGCAATCAGCCTGAAGCTGACGCTCATCCTGGCTATATCCATTCCGCTGCTTATGGTTATTCTATATGTACTTATCCGCGCTTCATTGCCGCTATTCACCAATGTGCAAGCCAAGCTCGACGGCGTGAATACCGTGCTGCAGGAAAATTTGTCCGGCATTCGCGTTGTAAAAGCTTTCGTCCGCGCCGGATACGAACGCAGCCGGTTCGCGCAAGCGAATCATAGCTACACGCAGACCGCCATCAAGGCTGCCCGGGTGATCGCGCTGAACATGCCGCTCATGACGCTCATCCTGAATGTGAGCATCGTCGCCGTGCTCTGGTACGGCGGGCTGCAGCATTGGGACGGCGACTTGGCCGTGGGCAGTCTGATCGCGTTCATCAATTACGTAACGCAACTATTGATGGCCATGCTAGGGCTGAGCAGTATGCTTACGTTCGTATCGCGCGCGAAAGTATCGGCGGACCGCGTCCAGGAAGTATTCGCGAAAGAGCCGGAAATTACCGATGAACCCCATCCTGTAAGCTCTGCTATTCAGGCCGGAGGAATCGAATTCCAGCACGTATCCTACGCCTATGAGGACGATCTCGCCCTTCGCGACATCAGCTTCAAGGTAGCCCCTGGACAGACGCTTGCGATCCTCGGCGCAACAGGGTCCGGGAAGTCCACACTCATTCATCTCATTCCACGGCTGTTCGATGTCACCAGCGGACGCATTCTGATCGACGGGGTCGATGTACGCCAGATGGAGCTTGCCCATCTGCGCAGGGAGATCGGCATGGTGCTGCAGCAAGCCGTTCTGTTCAGCGGCACGATCCGGGACAATATCCGCTTCGGCCATCCATCTGCTACCTTGACTGAGATCGAGGCCGCGGCAATGGCTGCGCAGGCGCACGATTTCATCGTACAACTGCCTGATGGGTATGACACGATACTCGGCCAGAAGGGCGTGAACTTATCCGGGGGGCAGAAGCAGAGGCTCTCGATCGCTAGAACGCTGCTGCTGAACCCGAAGATTCTCATCCTCGACGATAGTACAAGCGCTGTCGATCTGGGTACCGAATCCAGGATTCAGCTGGCGCTGCGGCAACGGATGCAATCCAGCACCAATGTGATCATCGCGCATCGTATCTCATCTGTCATCGACGCCGATCAGATTCTCGTGCTGGACAACGGGAGCATCGCCGCTATGGGCACCCATGAGGAGCTGCTGCGTTCCAGCCCCATCTATAAGGAGATTTACCAATCCCAATGGAATAAGGAGGGAATTCCTCATGTCTGATTCGACCAAGTCTGAGACGACCCGGGGACCAGCCGGACATGGCTCTCCTGGCGGTGCAGGTACGCCTAACTTATTCCCCGGCCACGTAGGTCCAGGGGTTGGCCGTGGTGCACCCGCGCCCAAAGTTCGTCCTAAGAATAYGGGCGCCACATTGAGCAAATTATGGGCGTACTTAAGCCGTCAACGCAAGCAACTCGTTATTGTATACATCTTCACCATTCTAAGCTCACTGATGGCACTAATCGGTCCGTTCCTGATCGGCAAGGCGATCGATGATACGATCATTCCCGGCGATTACGGCGGGCTCCTGCATATTTGCCTGATCCTGCTCGCTATATATGGGCTGGGTGCTCTGCTGACTTGGGTTCAAGTGTACGTCATGACGGGTGTATCCCAACGGACCGTTCAGGCGCTGCGACATGATTTGTTCGACAAGTACCAGGAGCTTCCGCTGCGATTCTTCGATACGAATAGCAACGGGGAGCTGATGAGCCGCACAACGAACGACATCGAGAACGTGTCCAACTCGCTCAATCAGAGCGTAACCCAGCTGCTGACGAGTATCATCACGCTCGCAGGTTCGCTTCTGATTATGATCCTGCTCCATATTCCGCTCACACTCGTGGCGTTGATCAGCATTCCCTTAGTTTTGTTCGCCACGAAGCATATTACAAGGCTTAGTCGCAACTATTTCAAAGGCCAGCAACAGCACTTGGGTGAGTTGAACGGATTCATAGAAGAAACGATCAGCGGGCAAAAGGTCGTCAGCTTGTTCCGCCAGGAGGATGAGAAGGTTGCACAGTTCCAAGGCATCAACGAGCGGTTGAATCGCGTCGCCATTAAGGCGCAGATCGTCTCTGGCTTGGTCGGACCCGTGATGAACGTAGTGAACAACCTGAGCTTCGCCCTGATCGCCGCCATTGGCGGATGGATGGTATTCCGCGATTGGACCACGGTAGGTGTCGTCGTCAGCTTCCTGACGTATTCTAGGCAGTTCAGCCGTCCGATCAGTGACTTGGCGAATCAATACAACTTGATCCAGGCTGCTATTGCGGGAGCCGAGCGCGTGTTCGACGTGTTGGAGCTTCGTTCGGAATACGCAGAGGACCGGGACACGATCGCATGTCCCCAGCTACGAGGAGAGGTCGTCTTCGATCACGTTTCCTTCGCCTATCAGCGAGAGGCTCCGATCTTGACCGATGTCTCCTTCACGGCAGCACCGGGCAGCAAGATTGCCTTGGTAGGACCGACGGGAGCCGGCAAGACAACGATCGTCAATTTGCTTACGCGGTATTACGACATTGACGGAGGTTCGATTACCATCGACGGGTTGGATATCCGCAATCTGGATAAGAACAGCCTGCGCCATAAACTCGGCATGGTGCTGCAAGATGCGCATGTGTTCTCCGGTACGATCCGAGAGAACATCCGGTTCGGCCGCCTGGATGCCACAGACGCGGAAGTAGAGACGGCTGCCAAGCTCGCGAACGCAGATTCCTTCATCACCCGGCTGCCGCAGGGTTATGACACGCCGCTCCGCATGGAGGGCGGTAACCTGAGTCACGGTCAGCGCCAGCTTCTGACGATTGCTAGAGCGATATTAGCCGATCCGTCCATCCTCATCCTCGATGAAGCGACGAGCAGCATCGATACCCGCACGGAGATGCACATTCAAGAGGCGATGAACACACTGATGAAGGGCCGCACCAGCTTCGTTATCGCACA
Source organism: Paenibacillus sp. P4_E11 (assembly GCF_056401635.1). Taxonomy (NCBI): domain Bacteria; kingdom Bacillati; phylum Bacillota; class Bacilli; order Caryophanales; family Paenibacillaceae; genus Paenibacillus; species Paenibacillus sp. P4_E11. Next base: position 234,725 of record NZ_JBFUIX010000001.1, read on the forward strand.
TCGGCTTAGTACCATTCAGGACGCAGACATGATTCTGGTTATGAATGGAGGCAGGGTGATCGAGCGAGGTACACATCAGGAACTGCTGAGTGCGCGCGGCTTCTACTATGACCTGTATAGCAGCCAGTTCCAACGCGTAGTCTAGTATTCAGCTGTAATGAAGCAGGGTGCCTTCATGCGAATCATTCGCTGAAAGCACCCTGCTTTGTTCTGCCGTTCACTTGGATCCGTTAGTCGTATTGTAGCGGTCCATTCGGATGACTGACACCGATGATGTGTGCGGTCGTTCAGATAGTAGTGACTGTCTCCTACTATCCTTGCTCGACGTCTCTCTCTTTTTGCACCGCTATCGCAATCTCTTTCAGTTACGGACCGTACTTCCGTTATTTTCGAATTTGAAGGTTGCTAGGGAGCCTTACGGACACACGATCCGCTATTCGAGCTTATTCGCATCCTTTCACCCCGATTTCCTGCCATTAGCGGATCTGTAGTCCGTAACCATCCCGTTACAGCAAAAAATCCGCAAATAGCGGATCCTATGTCCGCAACCTACAACCCGAACATACATGAGTGCGGCACCCCTGCGCATCAAAGCACATGAGCATTATATTCACACATCCACACATTCAGCCAAGGCCAATACTATTATCCAACCAGCTCAAGACCGCTGCTCCGGCTTGCTACGCCCCGACCTGGCCTTAACCGAACGGGCATATTCAGTCGGCGTCATATCGGTCACGCGCTTGAACTGCCTGGAGAAATAATGAACTCCGCTGTAACCTAGCTGCTCCGCAATCTCCGTGAAGTTGAACTCCTCCTCGCGCATCAGCAGCTTGGCCCGCTCGATCTTGAGCTTGTTGTAATACTCCATCACGCCTACGCCGGTTTTGGCCCGGAATTTCGTCTTGAGCGCGGTCCGTCCCATAGAGAATCGGCTGCAAAAGTGCTCCAGTGCCAATTCCTGCGTCAAATGCTCGTTCATGAACGCAATCATCTGGGTTATCAATTCACTGTCCTTATTCTCCGCGCCCACCGTCGGCGGTCGGTCCGGCCGAACCGGTACGCCTTTACGAATCAAGCGAATGAGCAAGATCTCCAAATAGTTCTTGATCAGATGCTCGCACCCAAACGGCGCATCCTCCCGTCTTCGCGGGTAACGGATAAGTGGCGAATCAATAGGCGGATTGAACGCCTCCAGCCCTTCCCGCACCAACTGCGATAAGATCATGCGCTCACTCTCCTCCAACCGGAACGACTTGCCCTCGAAGAAATCCATGCACGGCGCAGTACACTCGAACGAAATGATGATCAAGTTGAGCGCCCCGCCATTCCTCGAATGCCCGCTATGGAATTCATTCGGCTTGTAGAACACAATATCGCCCTGGGACAGCTCGAACCGATTGGAGTCGGTGAATACATTGACTTCCCCTTTGTCGACATACACGAATTCCCAGAAATCGTGCTTCTCGCCGCGGGTGTAGAACTGCTTGCTCGTTTCCATATAATAGAACGTTATAATTTTCTCAATCGACATTTCTACCAGTAAAGGGTATTTCTCATAAATTTTCATTCGCCACGACCTATCCCTCGACCAAAAATGCAAAACGTGCGACCAGAAGGGCAAAGCCAGTCGGTCCCGGTAAGCTTATTATAATAGGTAGCGAGAACGAAATACAGGTCTGGGAGGATGAAGTAGAATGGAGAAAATTAGATTAGGGATTATCGGGTGCGGCGGCATGGCCGGTTCCCATGCGAACGGGTTTCTGGAACTGGCTGATCAGATGACCGTGACCGCCACGTGCGATATCGACTTGGAACGAGCGCAGAAAGCAGCAGCCATAGTTCATGCTGATCTTGCCGTTACCGACTACCGTGAATTGTTGAGCCACGTTGACGCCGTATTGATCGCCCTGCCGCACGACCTTCATTTCGAGGTGGGCATGACTTGCCTGAAGGCAGGCAAGCACGTATTGATGGAGAAGCCGATGTGCAACACCGAGCAGGAATGCCTGGAGCTGATCGCAACGGCCGAGCGGGAATCCCGCGTACTGATGACCGCTTACCCCGTCCGCTTCTGGCCGGTCATTCAGAAGATGAAGGAACTGATCGACGCCAAGACCTATGGCGAAGTATTCCAGATGTCCATCTGGACGGAGCAATTCACGAAGTATACACCCGGTCATTGGGCGGAATCCGCCAAGCGGCTCGGCGGCGGCCAGTTCTTCAGCCACGGCTGCCACTATGTAGACTTGCTGCTATGGTTCCTCGGCAAACCGGTCAAGGGCACTCATATGGGCACGAACCTCACCACCCCATGGATGGAGCAAGAAGGGACAAGCAATGTGACCTTCGAATTCGAAGGCGGTAAGCTGGCTTACCACTTCGGCACGTGGGGAGCTCGCGGTTCCAGACTCGGCTACAGCATCCACATTCACTGCTCCGAAGGCATGCTCGAGTACAACCGTGCAGAAGGCAAGCTGTACCTGCATTCCCATATCAAAAAGGAGAAGGCGAATATGGACACCTCCTCCAAGATGCAAGTGTTGTTCGAGGAAACCGATGCCGGCAAGCAAACGCAGTTCGAAACGCTGCATTTCCTCGAATGCATCCGCACAGGGGCTCAACCTATGACCGACGGACCAACCAGTCTTCAAGGACTACGCGTCATCTGGCGTCTGTACGAAGCCGAGAAAGCCAATACGGTCGCTGATTTATCCGGTCTCGGACTGGAAGATGACTGGAAATCTCCAGCTGCTGCTGGTACACTGGTATAGTCTTCATCACCCACGGAGTTTACCCTTATACAAAAGCAAAAGCCGCAGACATCCTGCGGCTTTTGTTGCACTTGTAGAAATGTAGGAAGGTGGTTGATCCCCGAATGAAACCGAACAAGCTCTGGACGACCACCAATCCCTATGTGCTGATGCCCCTGCTGTTGCTGATGTGGGGTTCTTTTGCCGCGACGAACAAGTTGATATTGGTCCGGATGGACAGCTATAACGTCTTGTTCTTCATGTATGGTCTAGCCTTTGTCGCGTTCAGCGTCATTCTGATCGTCAAGGCAACCGTAAGGGAGCTATTCTCCTGGAGGGCACAAGATTATGTCTTGTTGGTTGCTTGCGGCATTCTAGCATTCTTGTACGACTTCTTGTACATCCAGGCGCTGGAGGTGCTGCCTGCAGTGGAGGCCTCGATGCTGAACTACTTGTTCCCCCTATTCATCGTCCTGTTCGCTATTCCCCTGCACAAGGAACGATTGACGTTAGGCAAGGTGCTCTCCATGGGCCTAGGGTTCTCAGGCACCCTCTTGCTGGTCACGAAGGGCAATTGGGCGAACCTCAGCTTCACCAACCTCAAGGGCGATCTGATGGCGATTGCGGCTGCCGTCTGTTGGGGGCTGTTCACCAACCTGGTCAAAATGAACAAGAAGGACATGCTGCTCAGCAACAGCCTCATTACGGCGACCGCGTTCATTCTCTCGATAGGAGCACTGTTTGCCTTCTCCACCTATCGCGCGCCCCATGTCCCTGATTTCCTGAGTGTGTTGTGGCTCAGCATGGGCAATATCGTGCTAGGATTCTTCCTATACTTCCGCGCGTTGAAATATGCCTCTGCCTCTCTGGTCGCCACCTTTACCTTCTTCACGCCCTTCGTTACCTTAATCATGATCGTGATCCTGGTTGGGGAGAAGGTGTCATTGATCGATCTGGTTGCCTTCCTGCTGATCTTCCTCAGCGTTCCTGTACAGGGGTTACGACTGAAGCGGAAGCTTGCGGTTGCTTATACCCATACTCCGGAATAGCTTGCCACCTTCGACGCAGCTCGTGAGGCATACTTCGGCTTGCGATCTCGTGTGAAAATCCCCTTCTTGTTCCCCTGTACCCGAATAACGGGCTTAATCCCTGGTCGAGGAGAAGCCCGTTACATACAGCTACTTGTAAATTTGCAGCACCGCGCTCCAATTCCACTGCTCGTAATAGTTCGCGCCGAGGTCGATGTTCGGAATCCACAGTCGTTCGTGGCGACCGTTCGTATCAGCGAGCATGACTTGAGCCATTTGCCGATTGGAGCGAACCCAGGCCAGCTGATGTGCAGGCAGTACCGTTGGCTGGTAATCTCCATGCGCATCCGATGGGGACGTGATCGATTGTGTCCGTTCTTTCTTTAGCTCCACGTCGACTAGTGAAGGAAACGGACGGATCGCTGGACCATCATCGGCCGGTTTCGCTTCTCGCGCTCTGGAAACGACTATGTGATGCAACCCTTGCCAAGCTAAGCCCTGATCGACATAACCTGCAGGAATGAAAGCGGCCGGCTTCCCCTTAGGAATCTCGACGACCTTCAGTTGCTTGTTCGAACCCGCTTCCCTGCCTATACCTCCGATATAAGCCAACTTATGGCCAACGCCCGCCCATTCGAACCACTGGTCATTGTGGACCATCTCGTCGAGCTTGCGGAATGTGGCCCCGTCGGCGGAAAGGATGCACAACGTATTACTGTCCGCCGACAACGAAGCCGTCGGGGTAGCGAGGAACGCAATCCAGCGACCGTCCGCCGACCACTTGAATATGCTCGTCCCTACGGCCAAGAATTCATCCGTTGGCTTCGGCAGCACGTACAGCGTCTTGCCCGGTAACGGCTCGCCTGCGGCGGTCAGCGGAATCTGGACGATACTCACTGGCGTCCAGCCGGTATCGGGCAGCAGCTTGGCCGCCGAGGAAGCCAGCAGTCCACTACCGTCTGGCAGCCAAGAATAGTTGCCGATCCCCTTAGCTATCTCCACATGCTTGTCCGGCTGCTGTGGGTCAGCCCAGAATAGTTGCTGCTCTGTCTGGAAGGCGAGGCGGTTCATGTCCGGCGCCCATTGGAAGTTCGCCCAACTCCCGCCCTTCGGGGAGACAATGCGGCTCGCCCCTGTGGGAACATGCAGCACCCACAGCTCCTGCTCATTCTCTCCCTTGGTATACGCGATCCATTGACCGTCCTTGGACCACTTCGGATGACGAATATAGTCGCCCTGCGTCATTTGCTTCTCCGTGTCCCCGGATTGGATCCACAAGTCTCCGCCACGTATGAATACGGCTTTCAGCTCGGCTCCGCGCTCTGCCGCCTCAGCTCTGGCACCGCCTAACCCAGATAAGATCAGAGCCATCATTACCCCGACCCACAAACCTTTTGATCGTACACGCATGTGCATACACGGCCGCCCCCTCTAGCTGATCTCTGATTAGATTCCCCCTTACGGTTTCCAATTGTTGTTAGGATGATGCCAACTTTCTTCAATTCGAATTAGCCCCATGCAAAAAAACCAAGAGTCTCCTCCTGGCTGATCGGCTATTCTTTATTTCTCTGCGTAGCCGCTTGGGCCATGCGTATAATTCGCTCTAGCCCAGCGATGTACTGCTGAAACATCTCCGTCCCGAGACTCGTGGAAGTACAGGTGGTCTTGGGACGCTTACCAACAAATGATTTGCTCACTTCGATGTAGCCCGCCTCTTCCAGCACCCGGATGTGGTTGCCCAGGTTGCCCTCAGTCAGTTGGAGCTCATTCCGCAAGAACCCGAAGTCGCACTCGCCATGCACCGCCAACAAGCTCATAATCCCTAGGCGCGCCTTGGCATGAATGGCATCGTCGATAGCATCCAGTATGTTCTCACCCATGTCTGCTCCTCCGTCGCTGCAGGAACCAGCCCGTGAGCAACATGCTTCCACCGCCCAGCAACCCTAAGGCCAGGAATTGATAATCCAGGAAGAACAGCTTGATCAAGACGGACAGCACAATGAACCAGATGCCGAGAATGACGGGTCCCTTGCCGACCAACGGCCCCATGGATGCGTAAGCGATCCCGATCAGGTTAAGCCAGAACAACGACACATATTCCATCTTAACCACACCCGTAAGAGTCATGAAAGAACCAGACAGCATCACGATCAAGAACGGAAGCCAGAACATCCATCCCATCGAGCCGCCCTCTTGCTTCGCAGCGCCCCGGGATTGCCGCATGCCGACTAGGGCGGATAGGGCGCTTCCGATGATGGAAGCGATGCCCCAGTACCACATCGGCCATACCGTATGATTGAACTGCATGCCGATGAACCCGACCATCATATAAGTCCCCCAGATGAACAGAAACGGAGGTGATTGATCCAGCTTTTGCTGATTTCTTGCCATCAATTGTTTGATAAACTCGATATCCTGCAAAGCTGCATCGTTCTTATTCAACTCAACCACACCTTCAACTTTTATTTTTCCCAACGGAAGAGCAAGAAGGCAAGCACCCAGCTTACTACCGCGAACCCGCCCATGGCAACAAGCTCTACGCCGAACCCGGACAACGCCTGACCTTGCCATACACCCTGTGCGAGCTTCACGAAATGGGTCATCGGCAGCCAACTGCTGATCTTCTGCATAAATGCAGGTAATACCTCCACAGGCATGCTGATACCGGACAGGAATATCATCGGGAAGAACACCACCATCGCCAGTCCGCTAGCTGCCCCCGCCGATCTCGTCAACCCTGACATGGCGAACCCTAGACTGAAGAAGCTAATGCAGCCGAACACCAAGCAACCGAACAGTGTCAACAATGCCGTAAAGGTAATGTTAATATCCCACACTAGCTTGGCTACCACAATAATCTCAACTGCCCCGGCGAGGATCAGAAATAGGCCCTGCATGGAATGGGAGGCTAGCACCGCTGATGCGCGAATGGGACTTACCCGGTATCTTCTCAGAATACCATTTTCCCGCTGGGTAAGCATGTTAATGTTCAAAGTAAATACCGAAACCGAGATGACGTTCATCGCACATAAGGCGGGGACGTACACATCGATGTATCGGGTGCCGGGAAGATCACCGGGCTGGCTGCCGAACATCGACCCGAAGATGACCAGCATCAGGATCGGGTAGATCAGCATCCAGAATATGGTTAACCAGTCGCGCAAGTACAAGCGGAAGTCAAACGCTATTAATCTCACATAGGCATTCATATAGCAGCCCTTCTCTCATCAGAAGTCAATTCGTTGAACACATCGTTCATCGACGCATCTTCCAGCCTTAGCCCACTGACCGTCCATTCTTCCTCCGCCGCTAGGTGAAACAGCTGCTTCAAGGTCTGGTCCATGTCTGTCGTATGGAGTCGGATAACGTCGGCTTCCCATTCAACATCCACAACATGTGACAGTCGAGCAAACGTTTCTTTCTCGGTAACGCCGATATTGCTGAAGCTGATTCTTCTCGTGCCGCCCAGCCTGGAAACCAAGTTGCGCGGCGTATCGAGCGCGATAAGCCGGCCGCTGCTGATTATAGCGACACGATCGCATAAGTTCTCGGCTTCCTCCATGTAGTGCGTAGTCACAATGATGGTGCGTCCATCATTTCTTAGACGGTGAATGATGTTCCACATCTCCTGGCGCGCAGTAGGATCAAGTCCCATACTAGGCTCGTCGAGGAAGACGATCTCCGGGTCGTTGATCAAGGCCAGTGCCAAGGAGACTCGCTGCTTCCAACCGCCGGACAACGACTTGATATAGTCATTCTGCTTATCCTCTAGCCCAAGGAATCGGGTCACTTCCTGCACGTTGATCGATTTCTTGTAGACGGAAGAGAACAAGCTGAACACTTCTTTCACTTTAGCTCGATCCGGAATGGAGGTGGACTGTAAGAGAACACCGATCCGCTGCTTGATCTCCTCCCCGTGCTTGCGCACATCTTGACCCAACACGAGCAGCTCCCCGCTGTCAGCGGATCGCAATCCTTCCATCATCTCGATCAGCGTCGTCTTACCCGCCCCGTTCGGCCCGACAATACCGAATATTTCCCCTTTCTCAATACGCATCGTAATATGATCCACGGCCACCTTCGCGCCATATCGCTTCACCAATTGATTCGTCTCAATGACAGATTGCATGTCATCAGCCTCCATACTCATTTAGATTACTCTGTAATTCAGAGTAATCTAAAATACTTTTATAGTCAACAAAAAAAAGAGAAGGTTAGAACCCTCTCTTCTTCGTGAATAGCCAACCTCCCAGCAAAAAGAGGCAAGCCAAGGCGATATTCAAGGCAACACCCTGACCCAAGTGGTCGTTAAAAAGTAGCTGTATGAATCCATCCGCCACATGGTGGCGCAGCGATGCTATAGATGTACCGATAGGAATCGCGGCGATTAGCAACACCCAAGCTACCCAGCCCAGCACATGCCGCAGCCCGGAGAACAGGAAATGCAGGAGCGACATAAGCAGCAAGCTTGCCGCCAGAAGATACAAGAAACTGCCGAAGTAACCGAATTGATCCCAGTGGAACACTTCCAGAATGTTGAGCGTTCCTACGAACGAGCGGATAACTTGCTCCTCGAAGGGAAGCCACATCACATTGAAGAGTGACAATCCAACCGCCCACAGACCATAGAAGCTCAGCGCCCCCAAGTAGTAATCCGTTCGAGTAGCGCCCAGATTCATTAACTTGCGATACGAGACGAGCGGAATTACAATCGCCATGAAGATCAAAGCTATAATCAGCATATTCGCAGGTGAGACGATGGTGTTATCCTGCTCTGCTACGAAAAGCCCGACAATACCGTTCACTAACAAGGAAATAAAGGTCGCCCCTACAATGCAGAGCAAGTAAATGCGCAAAACGATATAATGGACTTTCAATTGAGCCTTCAGCTTAACCATTGCGCTCGCCTCCCTCCACCAGATAAGCGAAGAACTTCTGCAGAGGCAGCTCGTCAATCGTGATGCCTAACCGGCCTGCCTCCTGCTTCTCCTTGTCGTCGATTGTATCGAATACCGCTGCCAGGGCCCCGCTGCTTCCATACGATTCGCGGTATAGGACGCGCTTCTCTCTTGTGAACGAATCGAGATTGGATGCGGCTCCTCTTAGCAAGAAAGAGCGTGTGCGCAAACTGTCAACCTCTTCAAGCATCAGGATACTGCCGGAATCCATGATGTATACCTTCTCCACAACCGGGGCGATCTCATCGATCAGGTGTGTCGACAATAAAATCGTCCGCGGGCATTCAGCGTAGTCTTCCATCAGCATTCTATAGAATCGTTCACGCATCAGTACATCAAGACCAAGCACCGGTTCATCATATAAGGTGAGCGGCGCGCGACTGGCCATCCCGATGATGTTACCTACAAGCGACTCCATCCCCCTGGAGAGCTGACGTATTTTCTTGGAAGCGTTCAGGTTGAACGTCTTGAGCAAATCCTTGGCATAGTCCCAATCCCAATTCGGGTGGAACGCCGACGCGATCTCGAGCATTTCAATGACACGAGCGCCTCCGAGAAAAAAGTTCTTCTCTCTCACGTAACACAAGCCTTCTGGTGTTTCTCCCGGCTTCAACTTCTTTCCAGCAATCTCGATTGAGCCATAGCTAGCGAACGTCCCACCGCTCAGCATATTCAGCAGCGTCGTCTTCCCAGCGCCGTTACGGCCAAGCAGCCCGTAGATCACGCCTTCCTCCAGCTTCAGATCGACATTCCGCACCGCTTCCGCTTTTCCATAATTTTTAGTTAACCCCGTACATTCAATAACCGGTTGCACCGTCCATCAACTCCTTTTACTCTGATCTCGAATGAGCTGGATAATGTCTTCTTCCGTCAGCCGCAGCTTAGCAGCTTCGTCCAGCAATTTAATCACATAGTCTTGACTGAACCGCTCACGTCTCTTCTTCATGATGCCTTCCTTCGCCCCTGTTGCCACAAACATGCCGAGCCCTCTCTTCTTGTACAAAATCCCTTCGGTCACCAGCAGATTGATTCCCTTCACCGCCGTAGCCGGATTTATCTGAAACGTCCTCGTGAATTGACTTACCGAGATGACCTGATCCTCCTCTTGATAAGTTCCATTCAGAATGTCGTCTTCGATTATTTCGGCCACTTGCTGGAAGATCGGCTGCCCTTCGTCAAAGCTCGCCTTCATACGATCCTCCTCTAATTGCTGTCATGCAAGGTTATGAAATTAAGTGTTATGGTGTGTTAGTCATGTAACATACTATAATACCCGAAGTAACGATTGTCAACTATGGCTGAAAAAAGAATCAGCACCACAGCCGTAGAAAACATGCAGTCGATGTCGAAAAGGTATTTTGAAATATTTATCAAGAACCGCATTGACACTCGTGCAACTCGAGGGTGTACGATACTATTAGAGGCTGTCGATTCATTGTTGATTGAGCCGTCTTTTTCACTCTCCACTCCTATGTAGTGTCCACAATGAAACGACATCCTCAACTGGATCAGTAGAGGAAATATTACGAGGAGGGAACTATGTATTCCATTGGTGAAATTTCTAAAATCGTTAACATTTCCGTAGACGCCTTGAGGTATTACGATCAAATCTCTCTGTTAAAGCCACATCATATTGATGATAAAAGTCGTTACAGGTATTACTCCGAAGATCAAGTACGTGACTTGTTGTTCATTTTGGAAATGAAAGAATATGGATTCAGTCTGGACGCGATCCGAGAACTACTACTAAGCGATAATCCAGCCCGAATCGAAGGCGCCTTAAGAAGCAGGTCTCATGAGCTTCAATTGGAACAAGATAAAACTTTGAAAATTATTCAACATTTGAACCGAAGACTCCAACAATTTAATCGGGAAGGTGAATTCAATATGTCCAAGCGTACCGTCCTTATCGTGGATGACGCTCCCTTCATGAGGCTTATGCTAAATGATATTTTGGATAATCACGGCTACACGGTAGTAGGAGAAGCTGCTACCGGGGAAGAAGGTATTATAAAGTTTCAAGAGTTGAACCCTGACATCGTTATTATGGACATTCATATGCCAGGGGGGCTAGACGGTATCCAAGCGACCAAGCGAATTACTGAGATCAACAACCAAGCCAAGGTGTTATTTTGTTCCGCCAGAGGACAGATAGCCCAGGTTTTATTAGGCATCCAGTGCGGAGCTCAAGCGTTTGTTGTCAAACCTTTTCAATCCAAAAATTTGTTAGATTCATTATCCGACTTGATTGAAAACAAATGGTACCACCGTCAAGATTTAGTTTCTCGATGGTTGTCCGACGATACTATAACTTCCAATTTTACGGAGGAGCCGGTGGGCCAAGAAGTCATTCATGACCTACTGCATATATGCTCCTCTGACAAGGATACATCCGACATGGACTTATTGGAGTTGTTAGCTAACATCGGATAATTAAAGTTGGAGTTCTATTTGGAATTCTTAGTAGAACGAGTCTGGAAAATACATACGCCTGTTCGTGTAGTAGATTTTGGCTGTGGGATTGGTTTCTTAGGTGCACTGCTACTGCCTATACTCCCGATAGGAAGTACTTACACGGGGATCAATAAAGGGGCCCGCTTGATCGGAGAAGCAAAGTCTTTATTTGCTGACTCTGGGTATAACACCACTTTTATAGAAGCCGACTTGATTGACCTGGTACCTGAAGAAAAGTATGATATGGCCATATGCCAATGCGTGCGCGCTTTGATCCATCGTGGACTTTCGGAACAAGAGGCCGTATGTGTTGTCGAGTGCGAACTGCAAATCTCCAATTACATGGAAACAAATGGAGATCAGACATACGTGGTAGAGGCTACCTGTATGCTGATCTCCTATGGCTTAAGGAGGCTGCTATGAAGCTGCATAAGGGCGAAACGCTGTTCCGCCAAGGAGAATCGGGCCCGCTGTACCATCTCAGAAGCGGCCTGTTGAAGATCGTTCGAGTACATCAAGACGGATCCCTGATCTTGGTCAATATTATCGTGCCTGATGAAATCATACCGCATCATTCGCTCATCAGCCCGAATCCGTATTACGGTACGGCTGTCGCGCTTATTACGTGCGAGATTGACGTCCTGTCCGAAGGGCAGTGGTACAAGGATCTGGAGAGCAATCCGGAACGCTGCCGCTCTATCGCCCTACTGTTGCAGGAGAAGCTCCGCATGATGCAACAGCGGATCGATCAACTGACGGAGAGCTCGCCTGCCATGAAACTTAGTAAGCTTCAAACCTGGTTCCAATCGTATATCGCACCGGCCTCGCTAACGGATGTGCTCACTCAGGACGAGATCGGTCAATTGATCGGCCTCCGCCGCGAGACGATCAATCGCCTGTTGCGCAGCCAAGCCAACTTGAAGAATTCCACCTAATCCTTAACGTTGTCCGACAGCTGCTGTCGGCTTAGCCGGTGCAGGATCGTCCAAGCTTCCGGCCGGTCCGAAGAACTCATAATGAATATCGGCCTCCGGCACTCCCCATTCCTTCAAGATGCGGTTCACAGCACTCATGAACGGAACGGGACCGCAGAAGTAGAAGCTCGCCTCGTTCGTAGCGACTACTTGTCGCAGCCAAGCCAAGTCGATATAACCTTCCTTATGATAAGCCTTCAACGCCCGATCACGGTCTGTGGGCTTTTCATAGCACCACCCCACAGACACCTGCGGATTCTGGACCGCTAGTTGCTCCACTTGCTCCTTCAGCGCATGGACATCTCCATTCTGCGCGGCATGCAGGAACTTAACCGGACGGTTCGGATTGCGCTCAACCAACGATTCCAGCATGCTGAGCATCGGCGTTATTCCGACTCCACCGCTTATCAGAACGACCGGCCTTGTGTCGCTCAGGTCCAACGTGAACACACCCGCAGGCGCGGAAACCCAGAGTATATCCCCTTGCTCGACCCGCTCATGCAGATGCACGGACACCTTCCCTGCTGGCCGATCCTGCATCACATCCTCCCGCTTAACGGAGATGCGATAGTACGGTTTGCCTGACGCGCTCGACAGGCTGTATTGCCGGATATGCGTATTAGGCTCTCCAGGAATATCCAGTTTCAGGCTGATATACTGACCGGGCTCGAACGCCGCGATCGCTCCCCCATCCTGCGGTACCATATAGAAAGACGTGATGACGTCACTTTCTTGGACCTTCCGCTCCACCCGAAAGGCTCTGAATCCTGACCAACCACCGCTCTGCTGTTCGGATTGTTCATATAGCTCAGCCTCCACGCCGATGAAGGCATCCGCAATGACGCCGTAGGCCTCGGCCCATGCTTGTATAATCTCATCTGTAGCAGCATCGCCTAGTACATCCTTGATCGCGGCGAGCAACGTGCTGCCCACAATCGGATAATGCTCCGGCTGGATACCCAGACTGCGATGCTTGTGCCCGATCTGTCGGACCACCGGAAGAATCTTATCCAGCTTGTCGATATGCTGTGCAGCCGCATAGACCGCATTGGCCAATGCCGTTTGTTGTCTGCCCTGCTTCTGATTGGCGTGGTTGAATATATTCAGCAGCTCCGGATGGTTGGTGAACAGCATCTGATAGAACCGTTTCGTAATCTCAGTTCCGTGGATCTCCAAAACCGGTATCGTAGATTGAATCACTTGAATCGTTGTTTGACTTAGCATGATTGACTCCTCACTTTCGTATGCTTGGCATGAACCCAGTATACGAAGGAAGAGGACTTGCCTGTGTGATTATGATCACAGCAATAAGTAACGATATGTGAAGACTCGTAGTACAGCCACCATCCCCCAGCAAGGGAACGACATGCCGGGAACCTGCAACTCCTGATTCTCATAAACTGCAACCATATGCTACTATGAATAAAACTACCTTTTCTCAGCTGGAGGTAGATGTTTATGACGAAATCTTTAGGAGCGGGGGTGAGCACGATCGCTTCAACTATTCTCATTGTCGAAGATGACCGGGCGATTCACGAAATGATGGTCACTTATTTGCAGCAAGAAGGCTACGAAACAACATCTGCCTACACAGGAGAAGAGGCACTTAACCGTATCAGACAGTCCCCTCCTCAACTGCTTATCCTGGATCTGATGCTTCCTGGGGTTGACGGTTATGAAGTCCTTCGCCGCGTACGTGAATCCCACAACATCCCTGTGCTGATCCTGTCTGCGAAAGGGGAAGAAGTGGACAAGATTATTGGACTCGGACTCGGGGCGGACGATTATGTTACGAAACCGTTCGGACTGGGAGAACTGTCCGCGAGAGTGAAGGCTATGCTCCGTCGGTACTTCTACTTCAACCCCAATCCGCAAGACCATGCTTCATCCGTGCTGACCCATGGCGAGCTGGCGATCAACCTGCATACATATGAAGTTACTTCCCGGATCGGCAAGACGATGCTGACTGCCAAAGAGTTCGATATTCTCAAGCTATTCCTGTACCATCCTTCCCGCGTGTTCACGAAATCCCAAATTTTCCAGGCCGTGTGGAAAGAAGATCATCTGTCCGATGAGAATACCGTCATGGTCCATATCCGCCGCCTTCGGACGAAGATCGAGCCGGACCCGTCCAATCCGGAATATATCCAAACCGTGTGGGGCATCGGCTACAAGCTCGGGGAGGCGACGGGCTAATGTCGATGTACGTGGCAGCCTTACTCCTATTGCTTGCTGTGAGCAGCCTTCTTGTATACCGACACTTGCATCTGAAGCGGCAATTAACGTTAGTGACCGCCCGCATTGAAGAGATCCGAGGCGGCGACATCAATCAGAGAGTACGGCTCCCTCATTCCATGTCCTCCTTGAACGAGCTTGGCGGCAGCATGAACCGGCTCATCGACGATTTCCAGCGAAGCACGGAGAAGATCAACTTATTAGAACGCGAACGCAAGAACATGATCGCCCATCTCTCTCACGATTTGCGAACCCCATTGACTGCGATACTGGGGTATGTAGAAGTGATGCAGCGGGATCCATCCTTGACGGAAGACACTCGACAACATTATTTTCGCATCATAACGTCTAAGGGGAATAAGCTGGAGGCTCTGATCCGGGATTTCTTCGAGCTGTCCAAGCTGGAAGCTGATCCAGGACCGCTGGAAGCGGAGAGGCTGAATATAGTCGAGGCCGTGCAAGAGGCGGCCCTCTCCTTCTACCACCAATTCCAGCTCGCCCAGCTCACTCCGCAGCTTCAATTTCCTGAACAACCCGTGTTCGTCTGGGGACACCGACACAGTATTGAGCGAATCATGAATAATCTGCTAACCAACTCCCTTCGATACGGGGCAGACGGCGGCATCATTGGCATTCAGGTGCGGGGAGCGGAAGATCGTGTGTGGATCGAAGTATGGGATCGTGGGCCGGGGATTGCGGAGACGGATTTGCCGCATATTTTCGAACGTCTGTATACGGGTAAAGCATCCCGAAACGCCGTACAGCAAGGCAACGGACTAGGTCTGACGATTGTTAAGAAACTGGTCGAGAAGCAGCGGGGCGACATTCATGTAAGCAGCATCCCTCATGAGCAAACGATATTCTCCTATTGGCTGCCCCGAGCAACGAGGACCCCAAGCGACTTAAGAAAAATGTAAGAAACCGTTCAATGGGCTGTAAGTTGTGCTATGTATAATAAAACCAACCAGAACGAATCATCAGGAGGTTGGAGACACGTGGACTATATTTTGAAGACAAGCGGCCTTACCAAGACGTACAAATCGCATACCGTGGTTGACGGGGTCAGCATTTCCTTGAAAAAAGGAGAAATCTATGGCTTTCTCGGTCAGAATGGAGCCGGCAAAACAACGACGATCCGCATGATTATGGGCCTAATCCAGCCCACATCCGGGCACATCGAGTTGTTCGGGCAGAACGTGGAGACTAACCGCAAAGCAGCGTTCGAACGCATCGGTTCAATGATTGAAATCCCCGGCTTCTATCCGAATCTGACAGCCGCCGAGAACTTGGACATTCACCGGCGCATGATGGGCATGGGGAATAAGGATAGCATCGAACAATCGTTGGACCAAGCGGGCTTGCTGGATGCCCGCAACAAGAGAGTGAAGAGCTTCTCGCTCGGGATGAAGCAACGTCTCGGCATAGCCCGTTCCCTGCTGCATCATCCGGAGCTGCTTATTCTCGATGAGCCTACGAACGGCTTGGACCCCGCCGGAATCAAGGAAGTGCGTCAATTGATTATTGAATTGGCCTCGAAGCGTAATATTGCGGTTCTCGTATCGAGTCACATCTTAAGCGAAATCCAGCAGATGGCTACGATACTCGGCATTATTCATAACGGGAAATTGGTTGAGGAGATTGAACAGCAGACGTTGCAGATGAAGAATAGACATTGTGTAGCGTTCAAGGTAAGCAATGATCGCGAAGCGGTCATGCTGCTGGAGCAGAAGCTGGGCATCCACGACTACTCCGTGCCCGAACCGGGTATGGTCCGAGTGTTCGAGCAGTTATCGGAATCAGCGCAGATTAATCGAATGCTTGTCAATAACGGCATCGATGTGGCAGAGATCACGATGCTCCGCGAAACGCTGGAAGATTACTTCCTAAGCTTAACAGGGGGTGATCTGAGTGCTTAACGTTCTCTACGCCGAGTTGTTAAAATTAAAACGGAGCAAGATCATCTGGCTCGTTATCATCGGTGCTCTATTGCCTGCCCTGATAGCCACATTCGGAGATTTCCTCAACATGCAATGGCGGGACCTGCTTATCAACAATATGTTATTCCTCAATGTGATGGTAGGGCCGTTGATCCTGTCCCTGCTCGCAGGGTTTATTGTAGTCCGCGAATACAGTGACAATACCGTCAATCAATTATTCGTCTATCCGCATCGCCGCATTACGATTCTGATGGGCAAGACGCTTGTCATCCTGCTGCTGACTGTTGCAATATTCGCACTGAATTATGGCGCCATTCTATTGTCGGGTAGCTTGTTAAGCAATCAACCGCTACCAGACGACATGCTGGGGAGATACACGGAGGCTTACCTCTGGCTGATCGTGCTGCAAGCTCTGCTCATCCCGATTACGATGACAGCCGGGATCGTAGGCAAGAGCTTCATTCCTCCGATCGTACTGGGGATTGTCGCCATCCTGATCAACATGATAGCGATCAGCGGAGTGGAGGACAATATTCATTCGCGAGTTACACTTGTCAGCTATATCCCGTTCGGCTCCATCATCGTCCATATGCTGGATATTGTGAAAATGAACGTCGACAGAGATATCGTCCGCATTCATGCCTTGTACCCGCAAGTAGCTGTCTTTGTCTTATTTCTCCTCTTCAATATGCTCTACTACACCAAGTCCGAAGTGCATAGCGGCTCTTAAATCAGCAAAGCAATAAGCTTAGTCCCCAAGTGACTGAGCTTATTGCTTTTATGAACAAAGACGATTGTCTACCCATTATAACGGCGGCTGCACCAGCAACAATTTCCCTATCTGAATCACCGTTTGCTTGTACCAATCCGGATGCTGCCGAACATGCTCCATGCTTCGTTCATTGCCATTTGCCTCGAACACTGCCGCTTTGTCTGTATGCTCAGCATCGATTTCGAAGCGAACTGTATGCTTCCCATTCGGAAGCTCCGGCAAGAAAACATACTGATTCCGATTATGATCATTGTATAGTGTGAATCGATCGACGAGGAAAGGTTCTCCGCCATCCACCGTCACCTTCAGTCTGCCGGAATCGGGTCCCCCGATATCGAACAGTCCCAAGCGAGTACCTACGAACTGCACCGTAATAGCCTCCCCCGGATCGACCGCTCGCCATATGCCGGGAAACAACCAATTGTACTGGCGGACCAAATCTGAATCTTCGGGAGTAATATAGGACCACCCTGCCGAAAAATGGGCAAAGTCATCCAGCGGCAGCATAGCGGCGTACTCCCAAGGATTGGCTGGGACCAAAGGGTCGCGAGGCAAGTTATGTTCAACCCTTCCCAATCGATCTCGAAGTTCGCGAATCGTCTCAACCGACCGGGTGATCGTATCCGTGTAAATCCGGTGTCCTTCTGGAATTGTCGGATGTATCGAATCACGCGTAAAAATAACGGCTCCGGAAACGGACTCGTCTGCCCCTGAGGTAAAAATGAGCTTTCCCTCCGACACCAAATGACTGACCGCTATGCCCAGATGAATCGAAGGAATACCGTAATAGTCGGCCACATCCTCCTGCATAAGAGCTCCCTTCTGGTATTCCCCGGACTGAAATCCGACCACATCCCGCTCCTTCACCGTATAAACAAAAAGGATATCGGTAAACCGGCTCCGCTTACGGATTTGACGGACGATTCCTTCGATTCGCGCCTTGGACTCGGGCACTCCACCGTCGTTACCGACAAATTCCACAAATACCAAATCCGGCTGATGCCGCAGCACGTCCGTCTCCACACGGGCGCAGCCCAAATCCGATCCAGTTCCGTCAATGCCTGCATTCACACAGCGGATATCCGCCTTGGGATATTGCTCGCGAAGCCATTCCGCCGTCATTACCCGGTATCCTTCAGAACGAGTATTACTACCGCCTAAGTAGACTATTGTCACCGTGTCCCCATTTTCCAACTTATGCATTACATTTGGAAGGCCTTCCCGAGGAAATAATTCCTTCATCGCCACTTCACCTAACCTCACTTATCTTTTATAGGAGCGTACAATTTCACAGCAAACACTTCAAAATAAGGCGAACCGTAAGTCGCACAGAAATCAAACCGTATTCGGGTTACGCCTCTCGCATCCACCTTATGTTTATTCAATGTGAGATAATTCCCACGGATCTTAATTTCCCTCTCGGTTCCGTCTTCTAAGGATAAGGTCACGTCATAATCTTGAATAAGGAGCTCGATCGGATCGTCGAAATGCTCCAAATCTAGCTGGGAATTAAAAACAAGATGGATTTCCTCTAGGTTCTTGGGTTTGGCAAAAGTGAATTCCAACCATTCTTGTCCTTCCGTACGTTCGGAAATCCACCCGTTTGGCAGGCCGTAAGGCCTGGAGTAGCCATTTATAACATTCAGGGGATCATACATATTTTGTGATGGCTGCAAGTCTTTAAAGCAAATATTCTTATTGAATTTCTTCAGCTTGGATGGCTCTTCCGGCCTATAATGGAAACTGACCGGTCCTGTGATTTTCTCTTCATTGCCGTACACGGCAAGGCTCGCATTGCCCTCTAATACGATGTAAATTTTATCGTCAGCAGGTTTCTTGCAGCCCAAGTCCAACGTAATCCAGTCGTCATGACCGGCTGCAATCTGTACGCTGTAGCCTTTCAACTCGTAGACGGGAATATAGTTTTCCTTCCGTTCCCCGCCAAACAGCTTCACAAGCAGAGTTTCCGAATGCTCGGAAGTATTTTTTATTTTGATCCGTACGCTTTCCGCAGCGGATGTATGAATCGGCAAGACCAAACATAACCCTTTCTCCAAAGGAATCGCTTCGGTTGGATGATGATTGGCATAGCTGCGCTGAGACGAAGCACGAATGCTTAACCCCTCAACGAAGTAAGGGTCCATTTCCTCTCGAAGTCCTACAATCGTTTGTCCATCTCGAAGCAACAGCGCTTGCAGCTCCCCCATATGAGCTTGTACGATCGCGGCCGGGTCCGCACCGTATTTATAGCATAGCGAAGCAGCCGTCCCAACCGCCTGTCCCATACAACCGCAGGTTGCCATTACTCTTGTAGATCCGAACGCGACATGGGTAGCACTAATATTGCGGCCTGCGAACATGAGATTGGGAATGTTCTTCGAATACAAACTGCGGAATGGAATGTTGTACAAGCCAGGGACGAAATTCCATGCCGTAGCCGGTCCCTCATCGTAAATGCCCTTAGCGGCATGTAAGTCCATGTACCATCCCCCGACGGACACGGCATCTTCGAAATGTGGCTTTGCCGTGAGATCGTTCTGAGACAACATATGATCCCCAATAAACCGCCTCGATTCCCGTTTCCCCGGAATCGGACATACGTAATCCAAGATGAGCGTATCCACATCATCAAATTCGCCGCTGTTTTTAATATAATCCCAAATCCCGTAAACCAATTTTCGCAGCTCCAATGCGATGTCTTCATTGTTGTGGATGACATCCAGATGCCCGCCGTATTCCAGCCACCACAATCCGCCAAGTCCGTTGATTTTTCTAGGAAAAGCTCGATGGTTCAAGCCTTTTCGGATACTTTTGAAAAAGCCCAACTTCGTAATATCATACGCAAAGCCAGGCCTCTTGTACGGTACGGGGTATCCTACGTCACGGGCTTGGAAAAGGATCGTGTCTCCCATGGTATAATGGTCCGCCGCTTCAGGAGCCAAGTCTTCCTTGTATTCATGCTTCGCTTCTCTCCCCCGTCTGAAGAGAGCCCCTGCCTGATAGCCGACAACCCCGTCTCCGGAACAATCAATGTAGGTTGGGCTTTCAAAACGGAATTTTCTTTCGGAAGCCAATTGAAGGCCATCCACCCATTTGATTCTGCCGTTCTCYATTCCCGTTTCATGCACGCATGTATTCAGAAACAGAGATATGTTAGGCTCACCATAGACCATATCCAACAAGACCGTATCCGAAATCGAAAGCATAAGCTTCTTGTTATATAACGGATTATAGTGGAAAATCTTCAGCTTGAGCTCTTCCACCAACCCGCCCTCACGCGCATAATAGGATGGACTGTTTCCGAGATAGGCGGACCCGTTGATATGAACCCTGACCTCGCTGCTGGCATTCCCTCCAAGAACCGGCCGATCATTAATAAGTGCAACTTGCAACCCTTGCCGTGCGGCAGCCATGGCGGCACATAGCCCGGCAATACCTCCACCTACGACGGTTACATCCGTTTTTATAAGCTCCATTTGGATAACCTCCATGATTAGATACACTCATCATGGTAGTCCTTTTTATTGCCGCTTTTTTACATGATTTCGAGAA
This sequence comes from Paenibacillus sp. P4_E11, assembly GCF_056401635.1. NCBI lineage: Bacteria > Bacillati > Bacillota > Bacilli > Caryophanales > Paenibacillaceae > Paenibacillus > Paenibacillus sp. P4_E11. The sequence goes on from NZ_JBFUIX010000001.1 coordinate 255,388, forward strand.
AAATTCATACATTTTTTTGGAACTTCATTTCAATTCATACCGTGTCATTTTTATTCGATATTGTTTTGGAGTAGTCCCCGTATATTCTTTAAATAGTTTACAGAAGTAACCCTCATTTACAATTCCTACTTCTTCGCACAATTCCAATAATGAATAATCCTGCACATTTAACATTTCAAGAGACATTTGAATTTTTTTCCGATTGATGTAGCTGATAACTCCTTCGTTCATTGTTTTTTTAAATAGGCTGCTGAAATACGATGGAGCTAAATTCACATCTTCAGCAATGGCCTCCAACGTTAAACGCTGCTTCAGATTTTGCTCTATAAACCGTATGGCTCTCATGATTTCTGCACGATGCAACAATTTACCAGCCTGTAAATATTCGAATGTGAAGTCGCAAATATACGTAAGC